>NZ_SCMM01000032.1:0-57421 GCF_005503345.1 Ramlibacter sp. 2FC | reverse complement strand
ACCCCGACGGGCGCCACTACCTGCGCCTGACCAGCAGCCGGCCCGAGGACCATTGGGTGCTGATCACCACGTCGAGGAAGGGCTCGAGCATGGGCCGGCTGCTGGTCAGGCGCAGGTAGTGGCGCCCGTCGGGGTGGCGCTGCAGGCTGATCTGCACGCCGGCCAGTGCCGGGTTGTAGTCCAGCCCGGCGGATTGGAAGGCCTCGGGCGAACCCAGGCCCACCTGCAGGCTGGCCGATTCCTCGGCGCTGATCTGCGGAATCTCGATCTCTGCCCGCAGCGGGTCGCCCAGGGCCGAGTGCACGATGACTCGCCCCAGGGCCAGGGCCTGGGCGTCGGGAGGGCAGGCCAGGCCGGCAAGGACCGCGGCAGTGACCAGGCCCATGGCCCGGGGTGCTCGTTTATTCCTCAATTCATGCCCCTTCCCTGCGGTGTTGGCCAGCCATTTTCTTTTCATCGTGCGCCCGTGTGCCTCGGCATAGAAAAACTGAAAATTGAAGGTAGCAGCAATGGCTTAGGCTGACAAGCTGAGACGATGCTTAACCTTCGGCCACGGCCGCGCAGGGGCCTTGCAGCCGTTCTGCATGTTGTCCGGCGACAACGGGTTGTAACTGTGTGTCACAACCCGTGTGCGTGGGGATCAGGCCTCCAGCAGGATGCGCAGCATGCGGCGCAGCGGCTCGGCCGCGCCCCACAGCAGCTGGTCGCCGATGGTGAAGGCGCCCAGGTACTCGGGGCCCATGGCCATCTTGCGGATGCGGCCGACCGGGATGGTCAGCGTGCCGGTCACGGCCACCGGGGTCAGGTCCTGCATGGTGGCCTCGCGGTTGTTGGGGACGACCTTCACCCATTGGTTGTCGGCTGCGATCATGGCCTCGATGTCGGCCACGGGCACGTCCTTCTTGAGCTTGAAGGTCAGGGCCTGGCTGTGGCAGCGCATGGCGCCGATGCGCACGCAGTAGCCGTCCACCGGCACGGCGGCGTTGGCCAAGCCCTCGCCCTGGCCAAGGATCTTGTTGGTCTCGGCCATGCCCTTCCATTCTTCGCGGCTCATGCCGTTGCCCAGGTCCTTGTCGATCCAGGGGATCAGCGAGCCGCCCAGCGGCACGCCGAAATTGGCCTTCTCGGCATCTTCCAGCGTGCGCTGCTTTTCGATGACCTTGCGGTCGATGTCGAGGATGGCGCTCATGGGGTCGGCCAGCAGGTCGCGCACCTCGTGGTTCAGCGTGCCGAACTGGGCCAGCAGCTCGCGCATGTGCTGGGCGCCGCCGCCGGAGGCGGCCTGGTAGGTCTGGGTGCTCATCCACTCGACCAGACCGGCCTTGTAGAGCGCGCCCACGCCCATCAGCATGCAGCTGACCGTGCAGTTGCCGCCGATCCAGTTCCTGCCGCCCTTGGCCAGGGCGTTCTTGATCACGGGCAGGTTGACCGGGTCGAGCACGATGACCGCGTCGTCCTTCATGCGCAGCGTGGAGGCGGCGTCGATCCAGTGGCCGTTCCAGCCGGCGGCGCGCAGCTTGGGGAACACCTCGGTGGTGTAGTCGCCGCCCTGGGCGGTGAGGATGACGTCGCAGCGCTTGAGCGCCTCGATGCTGAACGCGTCCTGCAGCCGGGATTCGTTCCTGGCCATGGACGGCGCCTGGCCGCCGGCGTTGGAGGTGGAGAAGAACACCGGCTCGATGAGGCCGAAGTCGCCTTCCGCCTGCATGCGGTGCATCAGCACGGAGCCGACCATGCCGCGCCAGCCCACCAGTCCTACGAGTTTCGTCATGTCAATGCCCTTTCAAAGTTAGAAACAGTGCCAGACCAAGCTGTTTCCCGGCTCGTCTGGCCGGGGAGGGCGCACGACGAACCAGGCTGGATCAGCCCTTAATGGTCGTGGTTTTGATGGTGATCGCGCGCACGGCCACGCCTGCCGGGGTGGCAGGCGTCATGTTCAGGGTGAACGGGCGGGCGGCAAACATGGGCTGGAATTGTAGCGGAAGTGGCCCCGCGTACTGTCTCTGGCTGCCTTCGCGTTCTTGGCAAGGGCCGGCGGCCGATCAGTCACCTTCTGCACGGTAGCCTCGATGCGGCAGGTGGCCGCTAGCGGTCCACCCTCCTCTAGAATCGCGCTTCTCCACAAGACGAGTTCCCCTCTCATGAGAGTCACCTTCGCTTCCCTCCTGCTCGCCATGGCCCTGAGCGGCTGCGCCGTGTACACGCCCTCCGGGTCGGTTGTCATCGATCCCGTGCGCGTGGGCGTACCCGGCGGGCACGGACAGTTCTGCCCCCCTGGACAAGCGAAGAAGGGCAACTGCTGAGGCGTTGGTTGGGACAGGTTCAAACAAGAAGGCAGCCCTTCGGGCTGCCTTCTTGTCTTGGGCAAGGGCCTGAGCCGGGTCAGCCCAGCGCCTTGACCACGGCATCGCCCATTTCGCGGGTGCCGACCCGGGTAGCGCCTTCCGACCAGATGTCCGCCGTGCGCAGGCCCGAGGCGAGCACCTGCTTGACCGCGGTTTCAATGCGGTCGGCGGCTTCGGGCTGGTTGAGGGAGAAGCGGAGCATCATGGCGGCGGACAGTATCGTCGCCAGCGGGTTGGCCACTCCCTTGCCCGCGATGTCGGGCGCGCTGCCGTGGCTGGGCTCGTACAGGCCCTGGCTGGCCGAATTGAGCGAGGCCGAGGGCAGCATGCCGATCGATCCCGTGAGCATGGCGGCCTCGTCCGAGAGGATGTCGCCGAACATGTTGCCGGTGACCACCACGTCGAACTTCTTGGGCGCCTTGACCAGTTGCATGGCCGCGTTGTCCACGTACATGTGCTCGAGCGCTACGTCGGGGTAGTCCTTGTGCACCTCGGTCACCACGTCCTTCCAGAACTGGAAGGTCTCGAGCACGTTGGCCTTGTCCACGCTGGTGAGCTTCTTGCCGCGCTTGCGCGCGGCCTGGAAGGCGACATGGGCGATGCGCTCGATCTCGGGCCGGCTGTAGCGCATGGTGTCGAAGGCTTCCTCGGCGCCGGGGAAATGGCCGTCCACCGCGGTGCGGCGGCCGCGCGGCTGGCCGAAGTAGATGTCGCCGGTGAGCTCGCGGATGATCAGGATGTCCAGGCCGGCGATCAGCTCGGGCTTGAGGCTGGAGGCGCCGACCAGCTGCTCGTAGCAGATGGCCGGGCGGAAGTTGGCGAACAGGCCCAGGTTCTTGCGCAGGCCCAGGATGGCCTGTTCGGGGCGCAGCGGACGGTCGAGCTTGTCGTACTTCCAGTCGCCGACGGCGCCGAACAGCACGGCGTCGGCCTCCTTGGCGAGCTTGAGCGTGGAATCGGGCAGGGGGTGGCCATGCGCCTCGTAGGCGGCTCCGCCGACCAGGGCCTGCTCCATTTCGAACTGGAGGTCCAGCACCTGGAGGACCTTGACCGCTTCGGCGACGATCTCGGTGCCTATGCCGTCACCGGGGAGAACTGCGATTTTCATGAGGGGTTCCGTTGTAGAGGGGCGGCTCAGGGCGCCATGGTGTGGGCCAGCCAGGGCTTGGTGGCCAGGCGCTCGGCTTCATAGGCCTTGATCTTGTCGGCCTGGCGCAGGGTCAGGCCGATGTCGTCGAAGCCGTTGAGCAGGCAGTACTTGCGGAAGGGCTGGACCTCGAAGGGGATCTCCTGGCCCTGGGGCTCGATGACCACCTGGCGCTCCAGGTCGACGGTCAGCTGGAAGCCGGGGAAGGCCGCCACCTCGTTGAACAGCCGGTCCACCTGGGACTCGGGCAGAACGATGGGCAGCAGGCCGTTCTTGAAGCAGTTGTTGAAGAAGATGTCGGCGAAGCTGGGCGCGATGATGGCGCGAAAGCCGTACTGGTCGATGGCCCAGGGCGCATGCTCGCGCGAGGAGCCGCAGCCGAAGTTCTTGCGCGCCAGCAGGACGGAGGCGCCGGCGTAGCGCGGCTGGTTGAGCACGAAGTCGGGGTTGGGCTTGCGGCCGGCCGGGTCCTGGCCCGGTTCGCCATGGTCGAGGTAGCGCCACTCGTCGAACAGGTTGGGGCCGAAGCCGGTCTTCTTGATCGACTTGAGGAATTGCTTGGGGATGATGGCGTCGGTGTCGACGTTCTCGCGGTCCATCGGGGCCACCAGGCCCTTGTGCACGGTGAACTTGTTCATGGCTTTATTTCTTGGCGGCGTTTTCAATGGCCGAGCCGGCGCTGCCGATGTCCTGGCCGATGCCGCGCACCGTGTTGCAGCCGGTCAGCGCGAGCAGGAAGGTGAGGGTGATCAGCGTGATGACTTTCTTCATGGTGCTTGCTTTCAGGCGAATTGACGGACATCGACGAAATGGCCGTGCACGGCGGCCGCGGCGGCCATGGCCGGGCTCACCAGGTGGGTGCGGCCACCCGCGCCCTGACGGCCCTCGAAGTTGCGGTTGCTGGTCGAGGCGCAGCGTTCGCCCGGCTCCAGCCGGTCGGCGTTCATGGCCAGGCACATCGAGCAGCCGGGCTCGCGCCACTCGAAGCCGGCGGCCTTGAAGATCTGGTCCAGGCCCTCGCGCTCGGCCTGCTCCTTGACCACGCCCGAACCGGGCACGACCATGGCCAGCTTGACGTTCCTGGCCACCTTCTGGCCCAGCTTCTTGACCACGGCGGCGGCCTCGCGCATGTCCTCGATGCGGCTGTTGGTGCAGGAGCCGATGAAGACCTTGTCGACATGGATGTCGGCGAGCGGCTTGCCGGGCGTCAGGCCCATGTAGCTCAGGGCGCGCTCCATGGCGCCGCGCTTGTTGGCGTCCTTTTCCTTGTCGGGATCGGGCACGCGCGCGTCTATGCCCAGCACCATCTCGGGCGAGGTGCCCCAGGTGACCTGAGGGAGGATCTGCGCCGCGTCCAGCTCGACCACGGTGTCGAATTTCGCATCGGTATCCGAGTGCAGGCCGCGCCAGTAGGCCACGGCCTGCTCCCACTCCACGCCGGTGGGCGAGAGCGGGCGGCCCTTGACGTACTCGATGGTCTTGTCGTCGACCGCGACCAGGCCGGCGCGCGCACCGGCCTCGATGGCCATGTTGCAGACCGTCATGCGGCCTTCCACGCTGAGGGCGCGGATCGCCGAGCCGGCGAACTCGATGGTGTAGCCGGTGCCGCCGGCCGTGCCTATCTTGCCGATGATGGCCAGCACGATGTCCTTGGCGGTCACGCCGCGGGCCAGCTGGCCTTCCACCTTGACGAGCATGTTCCTGGCCTTCTTGGCCAGCAGGGTCTGGGTGGCCAGCACATGCTCGACCTCGCTGGTGCCTATGCCGTGCGCCAGCGCGCCGAAGGCGCCGTGGGTCGAGGTGTGCGAGTCGCCGCAGACCACGGTCATGCCGGGCAGGGTTGCGCCGCTCTCGGGGCCGATCACGTGCACGATGCCCTGGCGCTTGGACAGGAAGGGGAAGTAGGCGGCCGAGCCGAACTCGCCGATGTTCTTGTCCAGCGTCGTGACCTGCTCCTTGCTGATCGGGTCGGCGATGCCGTCGTAGCCGCGTTCCCAGCCGGTGGTCGGGGTGTTGTGGTCGGCCGTGGCGACCACCGAGCTCACGCGCCAGACCTTGCGGTGCGCCTGGCGCAGGCCCTCGAAGGCCTGCGGGCTGGTGACCTCGTGCACCAGGTGGCGGTCGATGTAGAGGATGGCCGTGCCGTCCTCCTCGGTGTGGACGACATGCTCGTCCCAGATCTTGTCGTAGAGGGTGCGTCCCATGGTCTTTCCTTGGCAGATCGATGATTTTATGCGGGGGTGGTATTGGTGGCGAGGTGGTCGACCAGCAGGCGCGCCGTCACGGGCAGGCTGGAGAAGTCGCGTGCCACCAGCTGCAGCTGGCGCCGGGCCCAGTCGTCGGTCAGCGTCACGGCCTCCAGGTCGCCGACGCCGTGCATGAGCTCGAAGGCGCGCTGGGGCATGACGCCCAGGCCCAGGCCGTTGTGGATCATGCGGCACATGGCGTCCAGGCCGGTGACGTGGATGCGCAGCCTGATCGTGCGCCCTTGCTGGGCGGCGGCCTGGCGCATGGCCAGGTAGATCGAGCTGTTGGCGTGCAGGCCGACCTGGTCGTAGTCCAGGCTGGCCTCGAAGGGGATGGGGCCCTGGGCCGCCAGCGCGTGGCCGCGCGGCACGATCAGTACCAGGCGGTCCTGGCGGTAGGGGCGGGCCTGCAGATTGCCCGAGGCCGGCGTGGCTTGCGCGCTGGCGTTGCAGATGCCCAGATCGGCCGCGCCTTCCTGTACGGCGCGCACCACCTCGCTGCTCAGGTGCTCCTCGAGGTCGATCTTGACCTCGCCGTGCTGGCGGATGAAGGCGCCCAGGTCCTCGGGCAGGAACTGCACGATGGCCGAGATGCTGGCGTGCACGCGCACATGGCCGCGCACGCCGTCGGCGTACTCGCTGAGCTCGCCCTGCATCTTCTCCAGGCTGAACAGCACGCTGCGGGCGTGGTGCAGCAGGCTCTCGCCGGCCGGCGTGAGGTCCACGCCGCGCGTGTGGCGGTACAGCAACGGCGCGCCCAGCGTGGCCTCGAGGTCCGACAGCCGCTTGCTCACGGCCGAGGCGGCGATGAACTCGCGCTCGGCCGCGCGGCCTATGCTGCCGAGCTCGCAGACGGCCACGAACAGCTGCAGCGAGGTCAGGTCGATACGGCGGGCGAAGTTGCGCTCGGAGGGCTTCATCTGCATAAAAAGTCTTCTCGAATGGAGAAGACTTCGTATTTTGAGCCTTAATTCATAACTTCGCCATCGTGAAGCAAGATGGCTGTCTTCGCGCCGACCGATCAAAAAAAGCCCGCCGGCGCAGGGCGCGGGCGGGCTGGGAGGGGCGGGGTGCCGTCAGGCCTTGGCCATGGTCGGCACGTCGCGGCGCGGCGAGCCGGTGAACAGCTGGCGCGGGCGGCCGATCTTGTACTCGGGGTCGCTGATCATCTCGTTGAGCTGGGCGATCCAGCCCACGGTGCGGGCCAGCGCGAAGATGCCGGTGAACAGGTTGACCGGGATGCCGATGGCGCGCTGCACGATGCCGGAGTAGAAGTCCACGTTCGGGTAGAGCTTGCGCTGCACGAAGTAGTCGTCCTCCAGGGCGATCTTCTCGAGCTGCTTGGCCAGCGCGAACAGCGGGTCCTTCTCCAGGCCCAGCTCGGCCAGCACCTCGTTGCAGGTCTCCTGCATCAGCTTGGCGCGCGGGTCGTAGTTCTTGTACACGCGGTGGCCGAAGCCCATCAGCTTGACGCCGGAGTTCTTGTCCTTGACCTGGTTCATGAACTCGCCGACCTTGGCCACGCCGCCCATCTTCTGGATGTCTTCCAGCATGTTCAGGCAGGCCTCGTTGGCGCCGCCGTGGGCCGGGCCCCAGAGGCAGGCCACGCCGGCCGCGATGGCCGCGAACGGGTTGGTGCCAGAGGAGCCGCACAGGCGCACGGTGGAGGTGGAGGCGTTCTGCTCGTGGTCGGCGTGCAGGATGAAGATGCGGTCCAGCGCGCGCTCGAGCACCGGGTTGACCTTGTAGTCCTCGCAGGGCACGCCGAACATCATGCGCAGGAAGTTGCCGGAGTAGGACAGGTCGTTGCGCGGGTACATGTAGGGCTGGCCGATGCCGTACTTGTAGGCCATGGCGACCAGCGTGGGCATCTTGGCGATCAGGCGGATGGCCGAGATGTCGCGGTGCTGCGGGTTGTTGATGTCGG
The DNA here is from genome assembly GCF_005503345.1 of Ramlibacter sp. 2FC. Lineage (NCBI taxonomy): Bacteria > Pseudomonadati > Pseudomonadota > Betaproteobacteria > Burkholderiales > Comamonadaceae > Ramlibacter > Ramlibacter sp. 2FC. The sequence goes on along the minus strand of NZ_SCMM01000032.1, from coordinate 49,756 downwards.
TGCTGTCGTGGTAGAAGGCCGACATCGCGCCGACCAGGCCGGTCAGCACGGCCATGGGGTGGGCGTCGCGGCGGAAGCCGCGCAGGAAGAACTGCAGCTGCTCGTTGACCATGGTATGGTTGATCACGAGCTTGTGGAAGTCGGCGCGCTGGGTCGCGTCGGGCAGGTCGCCCTTGAGCAGCAGGTAGCAGGTGTCGAGGTAGTCGCACTGCGAGGCGATCTGCTCGATCGGGTAGCCGCGGTACAGCAGCTCGCCCTTGTCGCCGTCGATGTAGGTGATGGACGACTGGCAGGAGGCCGTGGACAGGAAGCCCGGGTCGTAGGTGAACATGCCGGTCTGGGCGTAGAGCTTGCGGATGTCGATCACATCCGGGCCGATGCTGCCGTGATAGACCGGCAGGTCGACGCTGGGGCTGCCGTTGCTGAACGACAGGGTGGCTTTATTGTCAGCAAGTTTCATTTCGCGATTTCCTGAAAAGTTGACCCAACAATTCCGGCGGGATGCTGCGGAGGGCGCCCGAAGGCGTCAATTCCTGAGCATTGCCAGCACTTCACGTACTTCTTCTGTGTCGATCTCCGCCGCTGGCTCCTTGCGCCTGAGCAGCAGGTCCAGCAGGTCGTTGTCCGCCAGGTCCATCAGCACGGTGAGGCCCTGGGCATGGCCCACGGTCAGACCGCTCTCGTGGCGGGCAAAGAAGCGCTCGATGAACAGGTCGTTCTCGAGCAGGCCGCGGCGGCAGCGCCACCTGAGCTTGCTCAAGCTGCGTTCATCGAGGCGTTCTTGGTTCATGCGAGCGTCCTCAGACGGCGCGACGCACCATCAGTTCCTTGATCTTGCCGATGGCCTTGGTCGGATTCAAGCCCTTGGGGCACACGTCCACGCAGTTCATGATGGTGTGGCAGCGGAACAGGCGGTACGGGTCCTCGAGGTTGTCCAGGCGCTCGCCGGTGGCCTCGTCGCGGCTGTCGGCGATGAAGCGGTAGGCCTGCAGCAGACCGGCCGGACCGACGAACTTGTCGGGGTTCCACCAGAAGCTGGGGCAGCTGGTCGAGCAGCTGGCGCACAGGATGCACTCGTACAGGCCGTCGAGCTCCTCGCGCTCCTCGGGGGACTGCAGGCGCTCCTTCTCGGGCGGAATGTTGTCGTTGATCAGGTAGGGCTTGATCGAGTGGTACTGCTTGAAGAACTGCGTCATGTCCACGATCAGGTCGCGAATCACGGGCAGGCCGGGCAGCGGCTTGAGCACGATGGTGCCCTTGAGCGTGTTCATGTTGGTGAGGCACGCCAGGCCGTTCTTGCCGTTGATGTTCATCGCGTCGGAGCCGCACACGCCTTCGCGGCAAGAGCGGCGGAACGAGATGCTGGGGTCCTGCTCCTTGAGCTTGATCAGCGCGTCCAGCAGCATGCGCTCGTGGCCGTCGAGCTCGATCTCGATGGTCTGCATGTAGGGCTTGGCGTCCTTGTCGGGATCGTAGCGGTAGATCTGGAAAGTGCGTTTTTGCATGATGGGTTCTCTTGCGTGACGGCTCAGAAGGTGCGGACCTTGGGCGGCACCGACTCGACGGTCAGCGGCTTGAGGTTGACGGGCTTGTAGGTCAGGCTGTTGCTGGCGCTGTGCCACAGCGTGTGCTTCATCCAGTTGGCGTCGTCGCGGCCCAGCGGCGCCACCGGATCGTCGGCCGGACGCTCGTAGTCGTACACCGTGTGGGCGCCGCGGCATTCCCTGCGCGCGGCAGCCGAGACCATGGTGGCCTGCGCCACCTCGATCAGGTTCTCGACTTCCAGCGCCTCGATGCGGGCCGTGTTGAACACCTTGGAGGTGTCCTTGAGGCCGATGCCGTCCACGCGCGCGCGGATGGCGTTGATCTTGGCCACGCCCTCGTCCATGCCGGCCTGGGTGCGGAACACGCCGGCGTGCATTTGCATCGCGGCGCGGATGTCGCCCGCCACGTCCTGGGCGTATTCGCCGCTGCGCGCGGACTCCAGGCGGTTCAGGCGCTCCAGGGTGCGGTCGGCGGCGTCGGCCGGCAGCGGCTTGTGCTCCTTGTTCTTGTTGTGGAACTCGACGATGTGGTTGCCGGCCGACTTGCCGAACACCAGCAGGTCGAGCAGCGAGTTGGTGCCCAGGCGGTTGGCGCCGTGCACGCTGACGCAGGAGCATTCGCCGACGGCATAGAGGCCGTTCACCACCTCGGCGTGGCTGCCGGCGGTCTGCACCACCACCTGGCCGTTGATGTTGGTCGGGATGCCGCCCATCTGGTAGTGGATGGTTGGCACCACGGGGATGGGTTCCTTGGTGATGTCGACGTTGGCGAAGTTGACGCCGATCTCGTACACCGAGGGCAGGCGCTTGTGGATGGTCTCGGCGCCCAGGTGGTCGAGCTTGAGCAGCACGTAGTCCTTGTTCGGGCCGCAGCCGCGGCCTTCCTTGATCTCCTGGTCCATGGAGCGCGAGACGAAGTCGCGCGGCGCCAGGTCCTTGAGCGTGGGCGCGTAGCGCTCCATGAAGCGCTCGCCGTTGCTGTTGAGCAGGATCGCGCCCTCGCCGCGGCAGCCTTCGGTCAGCAGCACGCCGGCGCCGGCCACGCCGGTGGGGTGGAACTGCCAGAACTCCATGTCCTGCAGCGGGATGTCGGCGCGTGCCGCCATGCCCAGGCCGTCGCCGGTGTTGATGAAGGCGTTGGTCGAGGCGGCGAAGATGCGGCCCGCGCCGCCGGTGGCCAGCAGCACGGTCTTGGCCTGCAGGATGTGCAGGTCGCCGGTCTCCATCTCGAGCGCGGTCACGCCGACCACGTCGCCTTCGGCGTCGCGGATCAGGTCCAGCGCCATCCACTCGACGAAGAAGCTGGTCTTGGCTTCCACGTTCTTCTGGTAGAGCGTGTGCAGCATGGCGTGGCCGGTGCGGTCGGCCGCGGCGCAGGCGCGCTGCACGGGCTTCTCGCCGTAGTTGGCGGTGTGGCCGCCGAACGGGCGCTGGTAGATCGTGCCGTCCGGGTTGCGGTCGAACGGCATGCCGAAATGCTCGAGCTCGTAGACCACCTTGGGCGCTTCGCGGCACATGAATTCGATCGCGTCCTGGTCGCCGAGCCAGTCGGAGCCCTTGACGGTGTCGTAGAAATGGAAGTGCCAGTTGTCTTCCGACATATTGCCGAGCGAGGCGCCAATGCCGCCCTGGGCCGCGACGGTGTGCGAGCGGGTGGGGAACACTTTGGAGAGCACGGCCACGTTCAGGCCGGCGCGCGCCAGTTGCAGGGAGGCGCGCATGCCGGAGCCGCCGGCGCCGATGATCACGACGTCGAACTTGCGCTGGCTGATCTTGTCTTTGGTGTAGGTCATGGTGTTGTCAGTCTTGCGAAGGGAGGTGGCCTTCAGTTCACAGGCGCCACAGGACTTGAATGGCCCAACCCGCGCAGCCGACGAGCCAGACGATGGTGAAGATGTCGAGCGCCAGGCGCAGGCCCACGGGCTTGACGTAGTCCATCCAGATGTCGCGCACGCCGACCCAGGCGTGCCAGAGCAGGGCCACGATCATCGAGAAGGTCAGCACCTTCATCCACTGGGCGGCGAAGATGCCGGCCCATTTGTCGTAGCCGATCGGGCCCGCGGTGAAGATCACCTGGGCCAGCACGACCAGGGTGAACAGGGCCATCAGGCCGCCGGTCACGCGCTGGCTCAGCCAGTCGCGCAGGCCATAGTGCGCGCCCACGACGGTGCGCTTGGAGCCGTAATTCACGGACATTTGCTTTGCTCCTGCTTGAAATTAGTAGAGACCGAACAGCTTGGCGCCCAGCACCACCGTGAGGCCCAGGCTCAGGGCCAGGGTCACGACCGCGGACGACTTGCCGAATTCCTTGCTCACCGCGTGGTTCACGTCCATCCAGAGGTGGCGCAGGCCGGCGATGAAGTGCTGCAGGTAGGCCCAGATCAGGGCCAGGGCCACCAGCTTGACGAACCAGCCGGGCACGAAGCCCAGGCCGACGTTGAAGGCCGCGCTGAAGCGGGCGAACGAGATTTCCGAGGACACCGAAGTGTCGAACATCCAGATGATGAAGGGCATCAGCAGGAACATGAGCGCGCCGCTCACGCGGTGCAGGATCGACACCCAGCCGGCCGCCGGCAGGCGGTAGGTGGGCAGATCCTTCAGGGCGTTGATGTTGCGGAATTCGGGCCGCTTCCTGGCGAGATCGGTCATGTTGGAGGTCTTTCGTGGATGTAACTGCTTGGTAATTTTCGGATGAGGGCGGGGCAAATTCTATTGCAATGCAGCAAAGGGACGCCTGTTCGGCGGGCCGCAGGCGCTGCGGGGCACGACGAGGTCAGCTGAGCGCATTGCGGTAGTGGTGGCTGTCGGTGCGGTACAGGCCGCGGCGCAGTTCCATCGGCACGTCGTTGTAGGTGTAGGCGACGCGCTCCACGCTCAAAAGGGGCGTGGTGGGCGTCACCGCCAGCAGGCGGCTTTGCGTGGCGTCGGGCAGCACGGCGCGGATCTTCTCCTCGGCACGCACCATGCGCACGCCGAACTCGGTCTCGAACAGCGCGTACATGGGGCCGTGGTAGTCGGCCAGGCGCTCGGCCGTGAGGCCCTTGAACGGGCCGCCGGGCAGCCACATGTCGTCCAGGATGGTCGGCACGCCGGCGAAGGACAGCACGCGCCGCACCTGGAGCACCGGGTCGCCGGTACGCAGCGCCAGCGCGCGCGCCACATCGGCCGAGGCGCGCAGGCGCTTGCAGTCGACGATGTCGCGCTGGGCCGGGCCTTCGCTGTTGACGTCGCCGTTGTCCGGCACCAGCTTGAGGAAGCGGTACTGCACATGGTGCTCGGCATGGGTGGCGACGAAGGTGCCCTTGCCCTGGCGGCGCACCAGCAGGTTCTCTGCGGCCAGCTCGTCGATCGCCTTGCGCACCGTGCCCTGGCTGACGCGAAAGCGCGCCGCCAGCTCGATCTCGCTAGGGATGGTCTCGCCGGGCTTCCACTCGCCGGCCTCCAGGCTCTGCAGGATCAGCCCCTTGATCTGCTGGTACAGCGGGCTGAAGGCCGGCGTGGGCACCGTGGGATCGGTGCCGCCGGGCAGGTTTTCAGCGGCGGAGGGCGGGGTCTGGGACATGGTGGGGCAGTCCGGCGTAAAAACCGGAAACAAAGCGAATCATATCTTATATAAGACATAAGACAAATTGACGGTTCAGGGTTTTCGCGAGTAAACTTCTGCGCTGTCTTTCAGGCGCGAGCGTCTGTGCGCGCAGGGCCTGCCCGCGACACCCGTTTTCCCAACTTCTGGAGTTCTCACCATGAGCAAAAAGCCCGTCCGTGTTGCCGTCACCGGCGCCGCTGGCCAAATCGGTTACGCCTTGCTGTTCCGCATCGCCTCCGGCGAGATGCTGGGCAAGGACCAGCCCGTCATCCTGCAGTTGCTCGAAATCCCCGACGAGAAGGCCCAGAAGGCGCTCAAGGGCGTGATCATGGAGCTCGAGGACTGCGCCTTCCCGCTGCTGGCCGGCGTGATTCCCGCCGGCGACCCCATGGTGGCCTTCAAGGACGCCGACTATGCCCTGCTCGTGGGTGCCCGTCCGCGCGGCCCCGGCATGGAGCGCGCCGACCTGCTGGCCGCCAACGCCCAGATCTTCACGGCCCAGGGCAAGGCGCTGAACGCCGTCGCCAGCCGCAACGTCAAGGTGCTGGTGGTCGGCAACCCCGCCAACACCAACGCCTACATCGCCATGAAGAGCGCGCCGGACCTGCCGCGCAAGAACTTCACCGCCATGCTGCGCCTGGACCACAACCGCGCGCTGTCGCAGATCGCCGCCAAGACCGGCACCGCCGTGGGCGACATCGAGAAGCTGACCGTGTGGGGCAACCACTCGCCGACCATGTACGCCGACTACCGCTTCGCCACCGTAAACGGCAAGAACGTCAAGGACCTGATCAACGACCAGGTCTGGAACGCCGACGTGTTCCTGCCCACCGTGGGCAAGCGCGGCGCCGCCATCATCGACGCGCGCGGCCTGTCCTCGGCCGCCTCGGCCGCCAACGCCGCGATCGACCACATGCGCGACTGGGCGCTCGGCACCCAGGGCAAGTGGGTCACCATGGGCATCCCGTCGGACGGACACTACGGCATCCCCAAGGACGTGATGTTCGGCTTCCCCGTCACCACCGAGAACGGCGAGTACAAGCTCGTCGAGGGCCTGCCGATCGACGCGTTCAGCCAGCAGTGCATCGACAAGACCCTGGCCGAGCTGCAGGGCGAGCAGGACGGCGTCAAGCACCTGCTGTAACCGCCTGGTAACCGCCGCATGACGCATCCGCGCGAGATCCTGCTGGGGGCCCAAGCCAGCGCGGGCCTGATCCCGGTCTGCGACCACTACAGCGGGGTCGAGGCGCGCATGCGCAAGAGCCTGCAGCTGCAGGCCGAGATGACCGAGGAGTTCGGCGCCTGCATGTTCGACGTCACGCTGGACTGCGAGGACGGCGCGCCGGTCGGCGGCGAGGCCGAGCACGCGGCGCTGGTGGTGGCGCTGGCCACGCTGGCGCCCGACAAGGCCCGCGTCGCGGTGCGCGTGCACCCGGTCGACCATCCGGCCTTCGAGCAGGACATCGCGACCATCGCCGGCAACGTCGGGCACAAGCTCAGCCACATCATGGTGCCCAAGGTGGAGTCGGTCGACGACGTGCTGCGCGCCGAGAACGCGCTCAAGGCCGCCGCTGCCGACCATCTGCCGCTGCACGTGCTGATCGAGTCGCCCGCCGCGGTGCACCGCGCCTTCGAGATCGCGGCCCACCCGCGCGTGCAGTCGCTGAGCTTCGGCCTGATGGACTTCGTCTCGGCCCATGGCGGCGCCATCCCGTCGGACGGCATGTCCTCGGCCGGGCAGTTCAGCCATCCGCTGGTGGTGCGCGCCAAGCTCGAGATCGCCTCGGCCTGCCACGCCCACGGCAAGGTGCCCTCGCACTGCGTGGTGACCGAGTTCAACGACACCGCCGCCATGCAGGCCGCGGCCTCGCGCGCCGCGCGCGAGTTCGGCTACACGCGCATGTGGAGCATCCACCCGGCGCAGATCCGCCCCATCCTCGAAGCCATGGCGCCCAGCGCCAAGGAAGTCGAAACGGCGTCGAAGATCATCGTCGCCGCCGAGCGCGCCGACTGGGCGCCGATCTCGTTCCAGGGCCAGCTGCACGACCGCGCCAGCTACCGCTATTTCTGGCAGGTGCTGGAGCGCGCCCACCAGACCGGCCGCGCCCTGCCCGACGAGGCGCAGGCGTATTTCCAGCCCCCACCCTTTCCCGCCGAACGGAGTCCCTCATGAAGACCCTGATCGTCTCAGCCCTGCTGCTGGTGCTGCCGGCGCTGTCGCTGGCCCAGACCGCCGACAAGCCCGCCGGCAAGGCCGCGGCAGCCCCCAAGGCCAAGTCCGCCGCGCCGGCCAAGCAGACATCGAGCCGCCAGCAGCTCAAGACCGCCACCAACCAGGTCGCCGCCGGCATCGTGGCGGCCGAGGCCGCGCTGACCCCGGCCGAACTCGAGATCGCCGAGCGCGTGCATGTCGGCCAGCTGCCCTGCGAGCTCGGCGCCTCCGTCACCGTGGAGGGCGACGCCAAGTCGCCCGGCTACTTCAACCTGCACGGCAAGGGCTTCCGCTACCGCATGCACCCGGTGGCCACCAGCACCGGCGCGATCCGCCTCGAGGACCCGAAGGCCGGCGCCGTCTGGCTGCAGTTGGCCAACAAGTCCATGCTGATGGACCAGAAGCAGGGCCGGCGCCTGGCCGACGAATGCCAGAGCCCGGCCCAGGTGACCGTGGCCGAGGCCCTCAAGAAGAACCCGGCGCCCAGCCTGATCGACACCCCGGCCGGCGCGCGCCCCTGAGCCGGCAGACACCATCCCCCACGATTACCGATTGACAGGAGAAGAAGACATGTTGCAAGCCTACCGGGCCCATGTGGCCGAACGCGCCGCGCTCGGCATTCCCCCGCTGCCGCTGTCGGCCCAGCAGACCGCCGAGCTGATCGAGCTGATCAAGGCCCCGCCCGCCGGCGAGGACGCCTTCCTGCTGGACCTGCTGACGCACCGCGTGCCCCCGGGCGTGGACGATGCGGCCAAGGTCAAGGCCAGCTTCCTGGCCGCCGTGGCCCACGGTGATTTCGCCGTCGGCCTGATCTCCCGCTCCAAGGCCACCGAGCTGCTGGGCACCATGGTGGGCGGCTACAACGTCAAGCCGCTGATCGACCTGCTGGACGACCAGGAAGTGGCCGCCGTGGCCGCCGCGGGCCTGAAGAAGACCCTGCTGATGTTCGACTTCTTCCACGACGTGGCCGAGAAGGCCAAGGCCGGCAACGCCCACGCCAAGGAAGTCGTCCAGAGCTGGGCCGACGCCGAGTGGTTCACCTCACGCCCCGAGGTCGCGCAGTCGACCACCGTCACCGTGTTCAAGGTGCCCGGTGAAACCAACACCGACGACCTCTCGCCCGCACCCGACGCCTGGAGCCGCCCGGACATCCCGCTGCACTACCTGGCGATGCTGAAGAACACCCGCGAAGGCGCGGCCTTCAAGCCCGAGGAAGATGGCAAGCGCGGCCCCATGCAGTTCATCGAAGAGCTGAAGAACAAGGGCCACCTGGTGGCCTACGTGGGCGACGTGGTGGGCACCGGCTCCAGCCGCAAGAGCGCCACCAACAGCATCATCTGGGGCTTCGGCGAAGACATCCCCTTCGTGCCCAACAAGCGCTTCGGCGGCATCACCCTGGGCGGCAAGATCGCACCGATCTTCTTCAACACCCAGGAAGACTCCGGCGCGCTGCCGATCGAAGTCGACGTGTCCAAGCTCGAGATGGGCGACGTGGTCGAGGTGCGCCCCTACGAGGGCAAGATTGTCAAGAACGGCGCGACCGTGGCCGAGTTCCAGCTCAAGAGCGAGGTGCTGTTCGATGAAGTGCGCGCCGGCGGCCGCATCAACCTGATCATCGGCCGCAGCCTGACGGCCAAGGCGCGCGAGTTCCTGGGCCTGCCCGCCAGCACCGTGTTCCGCCTGCCCACGGCTCCCGTCGCCACGAAGGCCGGCTTCACCCTGGCGCAGAAGATGGTCGGCCGCGCCTGCGGCCTGCCGGTCGTCGACGGCAACCAGCAGGGCATCCGCCCGGGCACCTACTGCGAGCCCAAGATGACCACCGTGGGCAGCCAGGACACCACCGGCCCCATGACCCGCGACGAGCTCAAGGACCTGGCCTGCCTGGGCTTCTCGGCCGACATGGTGATGCAGTCCTTCTGCCACACCGCCGCCTACCCCAAGCCGGTGGACGTGAAGACCCACCGCGAGCTGCCCGCCTTCATCAGCAACCGCGGCGGCGTGGCCCTGCGCCCCGGCGATGGCGTGATCCACAGCTGGCTGAACCGCCTGCTGCTGCCCGACACCGTGGGCACCGGCGGCGACAGCCACACGCGCTTCCCGATCGGCATCAGCTTCCCGGCGGGTTCCGGCCTGGTGGCCTTTGGCGCCGCCACCGGCGTCATGCCGCTGGACATGCCCGAGTCGATCCTGGTGCGCTTCAAGGGCCAGATGCAGCCCGGCATCACGCTGCGCGACCTGGTGCACGCGATCCCGCTGTACGCCATCAAGCAAGGCCTGTTGACCGTGGCCAAGCAGGGCAAGAAGAACGAGTTCTCCGGCCGCATCCTGGAGATCGAGGGCCTGCCCGACCTCAAGGTCGAGCAAGCCTTCGAGCTCAGCGATGCCTCCGCCGAGCGCTCGGCCGCCGGCTGCACGGTCAAGCTCAACCCCGAGCCGATCAAGGAATACCTCACCAGCAACATCGTGCTGATGAAGAACATGATCGCCGACGGCTACGCCGACAAGCGCGCGCTGGAGCGCCGCATCAAGGCCGTCGAGGCCTGGCTGGCCAAGCCCGAGCTGCTGGAAGCCGACCAGGACGCCGAATACGCCGCCGTGATCGAGATCGACCTGGCCGACATCAAGGAGCCCATCCTCTGCTGCCCGAACGACCCCGATGACGCCAAGCCGCTGTCGGCCGTGCAGAACACCAAGATCGACGAGGTCTTCATCGGCTCGTGCATGACCAACATCGGCCACTTCCGTGCAGCCTCCAAGCTGCTCGAAGGCAAGCGCGACATCCCGGTCAAGCTCTGGGTGGCCCCACCCACCAAGATGGACGCCGCCGAGCTGACCAAGGAAGGCCACTACGGCGTGTTCGGCGCCGCCGGCGCCCGCACCGAGATGCCCGGCTGCAGCCTGTGCATGGGCAACCAGGCCCAGGTGCGCGAAGGCGCCACCGTGGTGTCCACCAGCACCCGCAACTTCCCCAACCGCCTGGGAAAGAACACCAACGTGTTCCTGGCCTCGGCCGAACTGGCGTCCATCGCCTCCAAGCTCGGCCGCATCCCGACGGTGGAGGAGTACCACGCGGACATGGGCGTCATCAACAAGGACGCCGACAAGGTCTACCGCTACATGAACTTCGACCAGATCGAGGAGTACGCGCAGACGGCCAAGGAAGTGGTGGTCTGAGCGGGGGGCTTGCTCAACTGGAAAAGCGGCCTTCGGGCAAGACCCTCTGAAAACGTGTTGAGAAAATTGGGCTAACCTGATTGCTTGCAGACCCCTCTTCGTAGGGGTTTGTCAATTCTGGGGTAAGCGTCCGGTCATCCCATCCTTCAGCTTGCTGGGCCCCAGGCACCCGAGCGGCCTATTGGGTGGATAGCCACCATCCTTGCCCGACGTACCAGGCAGAGCCATCTGGAACAGAGTCCCTGTGCAGGGATCGAATCTGCCTGAACGCATCACTCCCCATCGCGGCGGCCAGCGACTCCGAGGCTGCGTCATCTCGGGCGCCGATGCATGGTATGAACGCCACTCGCGTGATTCCACTAGCTGCATACGAGCCAGTCCCTGTGCGGGTGACCTTGAGCATCACCCCGAAGCCCTCGTTTGGCGTTAGCGGGAAGATCAGCCGACCGCCGACGTTTAGTGCATCCAGCCACGCCGCGGGCGGATGCGTTGCGCCTTCGTTCACGTAGATCACGTCACACATCGGCAAGTGAACGCCGTTTGCCGAGGCAGCCCGTACCTGCACATTCGGCAGATGTCGCAGGTTGCTTTCGGCACGCTCGGCGATGTCCGGCTCCACCTCATAAGCCAACACCTGGCCCGCGGCGCCGACAAGTGTTGCGAGTACAGCTGTGTAGTACCCGTGCCCGCGCCAACGTGGACCGCGGTCTCGCCCTCCTGAGGCGCTGCTGCGGCGATGCACTTGGCGTGCAGGGTCGGCTGACCATTGTTGATGCCCCGTTCGGTGTCCAAGCCGACGAGAATGTCGTGATAGATCGTGCGAGGATCGTCGTCCACCGTTGAGATGTATCCAGACCCCACGAATATGGGCCACGGGCCTGGCCCTACGTAGGCCTCACGATGGACCGAAGCAAAAGCTGCGATCAGGCGCTCGTCGGTAGAGCCGGCGCTACGGACGATGAAGTCGGCGTAAAACCTTCGAGCGGATTCGATGGGCGCCATAGTCTTCGAGTCTCTTCCGGTAGAACCGAGCGCTATGGTGCCATGCCATAGCCGCAAGGCCGCTTCGATGTCAGGCACAGCGAGAATTCCTGCGTTTTTGCGCAGTCCGACTCACCGACGAGAGCGCCGATGACGTAGCTCCAGCCCCAGCACCCTGGACAGGCGTTAAGGGTCGTCCTTCGCGTAGCTGTGCTCGGCCGGATCACGAGGCGCCTGCGGGGCGTGCCGGTTGCTGCGGGTCTGCTGGTTCGGCAGGCGCACGTGCTCGTCCGTGTGGTCGCCTGCAGCTGGACTTGGGATCGCTGTGAGCGCTCGCCGCTGCAGGAGGTAGAGCCGGCCGCCGGCGAACGCCCACTCGAGGTCGTGGCTCCCGCCGAACACCTCGTCGCAGCGGAGCGCGAGCGCATGAAGCGCGGCGAGCTGTGCATCGTCGAGGCAGAGCACGCGGGAGAGCCCCTCGGGAACGTGTGTGCGGCTTGTGCCGCCTTCCGGGTCGGTGCGTATGGCGACGTCCTTCAGTCCCGCGATTCGCTCGACGACGGCACCGTCACGCCTCAAGCGGAACCGATCTGGGATGACGAGACCCGCAACGACCGACTCCCCGAGCCCCCAGGCCGCCTCGACCACGAGCTCGTCCGACCCGTTGACGGGGTTACGGCTGAAGAGCACGCCGGCGGAGTCCGCGTCGACGAGCTCCTGTACGACGACGGCCATTCTCGGCTCGCGGGGCAGCCGGAGGCGCTCGCGGTACGCGAACGCTGAAGGCGAGCGCGCCGAGAGCCAGATGGCGGACACGGCATCAACGAGCTCGGGCTCGGAGCGCAGGTTCAGCTGCGTCAGGTGCTGTCCTGCGAAGCTCGCCTGCTCGGAGTCCTCACCCACTGCGGACGAGCGCGCCACGAGCGGGGCGGCGAGCGTGCGAAAGACTGCAGCCAGCCGCTGCCTTGCGTCGCGTTCGTCAGCAACGACTGCATCCACGAACCCGTACGGAAGCGCGACACCCGCGGGAACGGGCAGGCCCGCACGCGTGGCGGCGGCTAGCTGCGCGGCCTTGCCGCCGAACAGGCTGTCCTCGAGCTCCTCGGTAAGCGCTGCCGGTTTCATCGTCGCCTGCCCGTAATCAGGGTGAACGGATACGGGCCCGGGAGGTTGTGACGGCGGGTGTCCTCGAAGCCTCCTTCGCCGAGCCAGTGTCGGAAGGTCGAGTAGGGGTAGATCCGTCCGCTGCCGGTGCGCAGCACGAGCCCGAGGGCGTAGAGGACGGCCGGCCGCGGTCCGTCGCCGCGCTCGGTGGGGAGGATGTCGACGATCGCGACCCTGCCGCCCGGTCGCAGGGCCTCGGCGACGCGCCGCACGAGCCGGAGGTTCGCTTCACCGTCGAAGAGGTGGCAGAGGTTCGCGACGAGCGCGAGGTCGTAGCTTGCGGGCTCGCCCCAGTCGACGTCGAAGGCGTTTCCCTCGACAAACTCGTACTGATCGTCGAGTCCGGCTCGCCGAACAGCGGCGCGCGTGCTCGCGATCACGCCCGGCAGCTCCACGGCCGTGATCCTGCAGCTCGGATCGCGGCCTGCGAGGGCAAGGCTCCAGGGAGCGGCCCCCGCGCCGACGTCGAGCACCTGAAGCCTGGGCTGCACGAGAAGGCCGGCTGCGTGCACGGCGCTCTGGCGGAAGAGCGCCCCGAGCTGCGCCACGAGTCTCGGATAGAGAGACTCCGCTCCCGCGGTCGTCGCTGCGTCCGCCGGCCGACTTTCGCCACGCAGTACCGGCTGGAGGGACGCCCACGGCCTGAATAGCTCGGCGAGCTCGGCGAGATTCGAAGACGCAGGCCGAAAGCGGTCGTCATCGCCGAGCTCGAGGAGATCTAGACCGGCGAGCGCCGAGAAGAGCGCCTGGGCGCCCTGCTGCGTCAAGCCGCAGTCGGCGGCCACGGCTGCGGGTTCTGCCGGCGCCTCGGTGACGCGCGCGACCACGCCGAGGTCGAGCGCCGAGTGGATGGCGGCGGCTACCGCGCATGCCTCTTGAAGGACGGCCGCCCGCGCAGGAGTGATGGGCAGCGCCTGATCCGGCCGTACCCGTTCGGTCGGTGCGGCTGCTTCGGTCATGCGACGACCTCGGCCTCGCCCGCGGTGCCATCGACGATCACCCTCGCACCGTCCAGGAGCACGGAGGTCGCATCGGTGCACCCGACGACTGCTGGCAGCCCGTACTCGCGCGCGACGATCGCGGCGTGCGAGAGCAGCCCGCCCCGGTCGGTCACGATCGCGCCGAGGAGAGGCAGCACGATGTTGAATGCCGTCGTCGTGGAGTTCGTGACGAGGACGTCGCCCCGCTCGATGCGACCAAACTCCTCGGTGCCGCGAATCACCCGTGCGGTGCCCTCGTACACGCCCGGGCTGACGCCGAGACCGTGAACCTTTCGCTCCTCGGTGCGTGGCTTCGGCGCGGCGAAGATCGCCTGCACGGCTGCACCGATCGCGCGCTCCAGCCTTGCCGCCGCGGGCGGCAGCCACTCGGGCGGCAGCGGATCGCCCGGCTCGCCGCCGAGAAACGCCGGCGCATCCGCGTAGCGCGCCTTGAGCCGGTAGCGCGCACGCTCGGCCAGTTCCTCGCCCGATGGGCCGTCGCCGGACTCGACGAGGCTTCGCAGCTCCGCGTAGCCAGCCTCGACGAGATGGCGCGGATCGGCGAGCCGCCCCGCCGCCGTAAGCCGGCGGCCGGCCGCCAGGATCGCGCGCCGCATAATCCCGATCGCCCAGAGGTCGGCGTAGGTGCCCCGCTCGTCGCGTAGCCGGTAGGTCGCCCGAGCCTCCTCGAGCAGCGCGTCGAAGGCATCGCGATGCCGAGCGGGCACTGCGTCGCGCAACTCAGAGGTCTTCCGGTCCAGGTCCTTCGCCGGTGGAGTCTCGAGGCGATCGAATGCTGTGCGGATCGCTCCGACGATCAGCTCGGGAAGCTCGTGCACCGACGGGTCGCCCACGTCCTCGCCGTTTACCGGCCGGTGGGCGACACGATCGACGTATGCCGAAGCGAGCCGGCCCGTGTCGCCGGACAGCGAGCGAAGCGCGGCGACCACCTCGCCCGGCTCTCCGGCCGACGTGAGCAAGGCCGTCGCCGCCGTATCCAGTCGGAGAGCGCCGACCAGTCGCTCGAGCTCCTCGTCTGCACCGAGCGGGTCGGGGTTCGCGCCCTGGAGGAGACCGAGTAACTGGGCCGGCGAGCGGCCTGTCCACTCTTGCGCGTGCACGAGGAAGTCGCCCACAGGCAGGAGCGCCGGCACGTTGAAGAGGTGATGGATGTACGCGCCATGGATCTGGTTCTCGCGGCAGCGATCGATGTATGCGAGGAGCGCAGGCGTGTCGAGCGCCGCCGGGTCAACCGCGAGCAGCGCGAGGTGAGCTCGGATCGCCGCGGGCTTCACCTCCCGGTCCCAGCGCTCGAGGTCCTCACGCCAGAGCTTGCGCTCGAACACGGTCGCGCTCGTCTCGAGCCGGCGCCGAATCATTGGGTGACTGCGCGCGAGCTCGTCCCACACCTCTTTCGGAGGGTGACCGACCGCCTCCCTCGGCGCGCCGACGGGACGTGCGCAGTAGTACGGAAACCCGTTGACGAAGCCCGCCTCCAGGTACTCGAGCAACGATCCGTAGCGGCGGAGGCTCTCGCCGAAGCCGCGCTGGAACGCGTCGGGAAAGATCTCCACGTGGAAGCGGGTCACCGGCCGCGTCCAGTGAGTCGGGTCGAGGAACCACGATCCCGGACCGGGTGGGGTGAAGGTCTGCTCAGCGACGAGTGTCATCGTTACCAACCTCCTTCATGCTTGCCGGATTGCGGCGAAGTTCGTCCGTCAGAACGCGTACGGCCCAGGCGGCGGCCTTGCCGGCCTCCTGGCCCTCGAGGTCCCACTGGTCGCGCATCGCCTGCCAAGCGGGCGCGCTCACGAGCAGGTAGATCACCGCAAGGGCGCGTCGGCGCTCGGCCGGGCCGAGCCCGCCGGTGACCTCCCGCATCGCCTTCTCGAACGTCGCCAGTCGCCGGCGCCGCGTGCGGGCCCGGATCTCCTGTCCGCGCTTCGATAGGAGGGCGCGCATCAGCGGCGCTCGCTCGTCGTACATGCGATAGAGCGCAGGCGCCATCTCGCGGACGCCCTCGAGCGTGTCCGGGTAGGAAAGGAGGACGACCCGGAGGTGCTCCTCCGCCCACTCACCGAACTCGTCGAAGAGCGCCTCCTTGGTCGGGAAGTGCCGGTAGACGGTACGGACCGACACGCGGGCGCGCATGGCGACAAGCGGAACCGTGACCTCGTTGACCTCCTCGTCCGCCAGCACATCTGCCGTCGCCTCCAGTATCCGAAGGCGGGTCTGCTCCATCTGTTCTGCGCGGAGCGGGCTCTCGTACGTGGTCGTGCTCATGACACGATTAGGATAATCCGCGTCATGGAATCGTGTCAAGAAGGCATGACGGCATGTCGACTTTCGAGGTGATTGTTGTCGATCGGCGCCTCGCCGTCGAGCAGGAATCGCGACAGCGCCTCCCAGTGGTTCAAGCTGTAGTCGATGGTTTTGGCGATGGCGCTGCCGTCGGGCACACGCTTGCGCTCGTGCTGCAGCCACACATGCAACTCCTCCCACAGAGGCTTGGATCGCTCGTGTCGCACGAGCAGCCGTTGCTCGGCACTCAATGGCCTGGCGTCGCTCTCGATCCTATACAGCCAGGCAAGGCGCTGGATGAGCTGGGCACGGTCAGTTTCATGTCCACCACGATCTCCGACCAAGGTACGTGCACGCGGCCGTCGTCCATGCGCTCGACGGCCATCCATTCGATGAGCTGGGTTACGTCGGTATGCACGTTCTTGTAGTCGCGTCCGAGCCGGCGCGCGAGTTCGGCCACAGACAGCGGGCCGGCTTGGCGCAGGGCGGCGATCAGTTCCCAGCGTTTGGGCGTGAAGGCGGCCAGCATCTGGCCGATTTGTTCGAAGTTCACGCCGAAGCGGGGTTGCACCTTTTCGCCGCGCGCAATCGCGCGCATGGTGGCGGCCGCGCGGGCGCCAGCGGCGCGCAAGGGCTCGCCAACGGTCACATTCAAAACTTGACTCCTGATCGTCATCACGCCGCCTGCTTCAACTCATACCCCGCAATCAGAAGATCGGCTGGCAAAGCCAGTCCGGTGGACAGGCGCCGGATCATTTCCAGCGACAAGGGGCGCATGCGGTTGAGTATCTCGGCCACACGGGCGCGCGAGCCGATGTAAGGCTCCAGGTCCTTGCGGGTCAGTTGCCGCGCTTCCATGACGTGCAGCAGCAGGTTTACCGGGTCCACCTCGGGCACGGCGATGTGGGTCTTCTCGTACTCCTCCACCAGCAGGCTGAGCACTTCCAGTTCGTCGGCTTCGGGCGACTTGGCCGGCGCGTCCCATAGCGCCTCGATACGTTGCAGTGCGGCGCGGTGGTCGGCCTTGGTGCGGATGGGTTTGATGTTCATGGCGGCCTCACACGGTTGTGGCATCAATCTGGTCATATTGGCGATGCGTTCCAACGAAGCGGATGTACGCGATCTGCCGGTTGTAGTGCATCGCCACCACTAGCCGGTAATCGTTGCCCTTGATGTTGAACACGACCCGATTGCCCGCCACAAAGCTGGCATTGCGGTAGGCGGCTTTCACGTTCGCGGGTGCCGCCCAGCGGGCCCGGCTGGCGATCGCATACCAGGCGCTCAGCGGCTCCAGCGCGTCGGGGTGCCTGACCCAGAAATCCCGCAGAGTGCCCAGGGCGACGATTCGCATGCCTGCACTCTAGCATGCTCCCATTTTGGGATCAACTCTCTCTCGCGGGCAATACGCTATCAGGTTGATAGCTGACTGCAAAATAAAGGCAAAGGGTTGAAGTAGATTTTCCTTGAGAAAATTTACAAATCCTGCTTCAGGTAGCCGTCAACTGCACCGCCACGCCGCTCAGCACCGCGTTGCCCGACAGCGGGTCGCGCGCGTTCTCGTCCAGCAGGGCGTTGAGGTTGGCGCCCGGACGCTGGGCGGCAACGCCCAGGCGCGTGCCCTCGAGGTCGTGCCCCCAGCCATGCGGCAGGCTCACCACGCCGGGCATCATCTCGTCGCTTACTTGCACCTGGGCTTCGATGCTGCGGCCCTGGCTGCTGATGCGCGCGAGCGCGCCGTCGGCCAGGCCCAGGCGCTGCGCGTCCTCTGGGTTCACCAGCGCGGTGCAGCGCATCGGGCCCTTGGCCAGCAGCGGCAGGTTGTGCATCCAGCTGTTGTTGGAGCGCGGGTCACGCCGCCCGACGATCACCATCTCGGGCACCGGCTGGCCCAGGTCGGCGACGGCGCGCTGCAGGTCCTGCAGTAGGGCAGGGGGCGCGAGCTCGATGCGTCCGGACGGCGTGCGCAGCAGCTCGGGGATGCGCGGCGCCAGCGGGCCGAGGTCTATGCCGCCTTCGGCCGCTTTCACTTTCGCGAGCGTGAGCCCTTGGGGCCGGCGGCCGAACTGGTCGCCGTAAGGCCCGCTGCGCAGCGCCACCTCGAGCAGGCGGTCGGGGCCGCGCAGGCCTTCGGTGGCGGCCAGCACCGCGCCCACATCGTCGCCGAACAGCCTGCGCGCATCCTGCGCGAACTGGGCGTCGTCGAGGGCCTGCGGGTCCGCCTGCGCGCCCAGGCCGGACGCGATGGCCGCCAGCCTGAGCAGCGTCTCCCATTCCTGCGGCTGGCCCTCGGCGCGTGGCAGCACGGGCGCGCTGTAGCGCGCGTGGTTGCGCCAGGAGAGCTGGGGGAAGGCCACGTCGTAATGCATGTCCTCTAGCGGCGAGGGGGCGGGCAGGATCACGTCGGCATGGCGCGTGGTTTCGTTGAGGTAGATGTCCAGGCTGAGCATGAAGTCCAGCCCATCGAGCGCGCGCGCCAGCCGTTCGCCGTTGGGCGAAGACAGCACCGGGTTGGTGGCGACGGTGACCAGGGCCCTAATCTGGCCCTCGCCTGCGGTCTCTATCTCTTCGGCCAGGCAGGTGATGGGCAGCTCGCCCATGATTTCCGGCGCGCCGCCCACGCGGCTGGCATGGCGGCCGGTGACCACGCCGCGCCCCGAGCCGGGCTGGCCGCTGGTGTTGGCGGCAAACGCAGCGGCCTTGGGGAACATGGCGCCGCCGGGTTCGTCGAGGTGGCCGGTCAGGATGTTGAGCAGGTCGATCAGCCAGGTGGCTAGGCTGCCGTAGGCCTGGGTGCAGGTGCCGATGCGGCCGTAGACCGCGGCGCGTTCGGTGCCGGCCAGCTGGCGCGCCAGGCGCCGGATGGCGTCCGCGTGCAGGCCGCAGCGCGCGGCCACCGCATCGGCGCTGAAGGACTGCACCGCGGCGCGCACCTGGTCCACGCCGTTCACGAAAGGCCCGAGGCGGCCGAGCTTGACCAACTGCTCGTCGAACAGCGTGTGCAGCATGCCCAGCAGCAGGAAGGCGTCGGCGCCGGGGCGGATGAAGTGGTGCTCGTCGGCCAGCGCTGCGGTTTCGGTGCGGCGCGGGTCGATCACCACCAGCCGGCCGCCGCGTGCGCGCAGCGCCTTGGCCTTGCCGCGAAAATCGGGCACGGTCCACATGCTGCCGTTGCTCGCGACCGGGTTGGCGCCCAGCATGAGCAGGAAGTCGCAGCGCGCTATGTCGGGCACCGGCACGCTCATCCAGTGGCCGAACAGCAGGCCGCTGGCCAGGTGGCGCGGCATCTGGTCCAGCGTGGCCGCGGTGAAGACGTTGCGCGTGCCCAGCGCCTTGACCAGCCGCGTGAAGTACAGCAGCAGGCCGATCTTGTGCGCCGAGGGGTTGCCTACGACCAGCCCCGTCGACTGGGGCCCGCGCGCGGCCAGCAGCGGCGGCAGGCGGCGTTCGATCTCGGCGAAGGCATCGTCCCAGCTCGCCGGCTCGAACCGGCCCTGGCGCTTGATCAGCGGCTGGCGCAGGCGGTCGGGGTCTTCGTGCAGGTCTTTCAGCGCCACGCCCTTGGGGCAGATGTAGCCGGCGCTGAAGACGTCGGCCTCATGGCCGCGGATGCCGATGACCCGCCCGTCGCTGAGCTTGAGCTCGAGGCCGCAGCAGGCCTCGCACAGCGGGCAGATGCGGTGGTGTACGGTGTGCGGTGCATCGGTGTTCATGCGGGACTCCTGTGCTGCGCTGCATTGAAGCGGCAGCGCGTGGCGCTGTCGGTCACACGGGCGACAGCCACCGACCCGCTCCGCCCCTCACATCCCGATGTGCACCTGGTACTTGGCGCCGTCCGAGAGCGTGCAGCTGCCCGCGCCCTGGCGCGGCGACTGCATCTGGTATTCGCAGCTCATGAAGGCGCCGCTGCTGCCGTAGGCGCTGGCCATGCCGCGCCGGCTGTCGCCGTCGACGCGGGTGGCCTCGCCGGTCAGCGTCTCGCCGCGGTAGCTGAGCTGAAAGCGCCCCTTGCCGGCGGCCGTGCTGGTCAGCGTGCCGCTCAGCACGCCGGATTGGGTCGCCTTGTCGTTGGCCGGATACAGGCGCACGGCGAGCACCTGTGCCGCGGGGGGCGCAGGCGGTGCGACCGGGGGCGGCACGGCGCCAGGGTAGGGCGGCAAGGGGTAGCCCTCGGAGCCGAGCGGCATCACGTAGCAGCCGGACAGCGCGGCGGCCGCCAGCAGGGCGGGGACGAGGATTTTCAGGCGTGCTTTCGCTTTCATGGCGATCTCCTGTGGTTGAACCTGGGCCACTTCGGGTGGTGCAACCATGTTCCTGCCGGCCCGCTTGCAGGCGACTCACGGGCTGGCGACAGATGGCTTACGGCGGGCCGCGGGCCCGGCCCGGCCATGGTTTTTCGGCGTTGATGGCCTTATCATTCTTCGCAGCCGCAGGCCGAACGAGGGTCGGCTGGAGGGCCCAGGCGCAGCGCGCCAGTCCACCCGGAGCCAAAATGAACGACTCGTCTTTTCCGGAGGCGCTTCCCGCGCAGTACCAGCTGCACTGGTACGTGCTGGAGCGTGTGCTGGGGCAGGGCGGTTTCGGCATCACCTACCAGGCACGCGACAGCAACCTGGACAAGCTGGTCGCGATCAAGGAATACCTGCCGACCGACACGGCCACGCGCAGGGCCGACGCCACCGTCAGTCCGCGCGCCCAGACGCAGAGCGAGCGCTACAACGCCGGGCTGGAAAGCTTCATTCGCGAGGCCCGCACCCTGGCCCGCTTCAACCACCCCAACATCGTGCGCGTGCACTCCGTGTTCCAGCACAACAACACGGCCTACATGGTGATGGAGTTCGAGGAGGGCGAGACGCTGGCGGCCCTGCTGGAGCGGCGCCAGACGCTGTCCGAGCGCGAGTTGCTGAACGTGGTGCTGCCGGTGCTGGACGGGCTGGCGCTGGTGCACGCGGCCGGCTTCATCCACCGCGACATCAAGCCCGAGAACATCCTGGTGCGCAAGGACGGCAGCCCGGTGCTGCTGGACTTCGGCTCGGCGCGCGCCGCCATGGGCCCCTCGCGCACGCTCACCATCCTGGTGGCGCCCGGCTATGCGCCCTACGAGCAGTACTACGCCAGCGCCGACAGCCAGGGGCCCTGGACCGACATCTACAGCCTGGGCGCCACCTGCTACCGCGCCATCACCGGCGAGCCGCCGATGGACGCCATCACGCGCAGCAAGGGCGTGCTGGGCAGCACGCGCGAAATGCTGGCGCCGGCGATCGAGCGCGGCGCGCGCCGCTATTCGCCGCAGTTCCTGCAAGCCGTCGACCATGCCCTGGCCTTTGCCGAGCGCGACCGACCGCAGACGCTGGACCAGTGGCGAGGCGAGCTCACGGGGGGTGGTGATACGGCGGGCGCCGTCGCGGGCAGGGCGTCCGCTGCCGCCGCCGGGGCGCCCGTCGCGCGACAAGGGCCCAGCAGCCGGGAGCTGTTTGCCTGGGCCGGCCTGGGGGCGGCGCTGACGGGGCTGGCCTTCCTGCTGTGGCCGCGCTCGCCGACGCCCGAGGCCGAGCGCCTGGCGCAGATCGAGCGCCA
This sequence comes from Ramlibacter sp. 2FC, assembly GCF_005503345.1. Lineage (NCBI taxonomy): Bacteria > Pseudomonadati > Pseudomonadota > Betaproteobacteria > Burkholderiales > Comamonadaceae > Ramlibacter > Ramlibacter sp. 2FC. The sequence goes on along the minus strand of NZ_SCMM01000032.1, from coordinate 28,240 downwards.
GCTGAGCGCGGTGAGCGAAAAGGGCGGCCCAGGCGCCGCGGGCAGCGCGGGCGGCGGGCTGGTGCTGCCGGCGTCGGTGGAAGCGGCGCCCCCAGCGGCGGTGCCGTCCGCCCTGCTCGCGGCTCCCCAGCCTCCGGCGGCGTTGCCGGCGGCGCGCGAGCCCGCGCCGGCCGAGCCGCTCAAGCCCGTGGCGCCCAAGGCGGTGCCACGCACGCCGCCCAAACCCGTGGTGGCGACGGCGGCGGCGCCGGCCGCCTTGACCAGGCCTGCGCCAGCGCCGGTCGCGGCGCCGATGCCTGCGCCGGCGGTTGCGGCCGCTCCCCAGGCTGCGCCGCCAGCCGCCCCCGCGGCGCCCGCCCCCGCAGCGCGGGAGGAGGCCAGGGTGGCCGCCGCGCCGAGGGCGCCCGAGCCGCCGGTCCCGAGCGACGAGAAGGAGGCATTTGCCTTCTACCGCGCCCGCGCGCTCAAGGGCGACGCCGACGCCCGATTCCGCCTGGGAGAGATGTACGCCCAGGGCCGGGGCGTGACGCAGAACCTGAACCAGGCCTACCTCTGGTATGGGCTGGCCGGGCTGTCCGGTCACGGCGGGGCGCGGGTGCGGCAGGCCCAGGTCGCCGAACGCCTGCAGCCGGCCGAGCGGCGGCAGGCGGACCGCCAGATCGAACAGCTGGGCAAAGATTTCGGCAAGCGCGCGGAGTAGCCCGACATGAGCACAACAAGACTTTCCCCTGGCCGGCGGCGCTGGGTCTGCGCGCTGTCCATCGCCCTGGCCGCTTGCGCCAGCGACCAGGACAAGAGTGCGGCGGTAGCTGCGGTCAACCGGGCCTTCCAGGCGGATTACGAAAGCATGCTGGCCGACAAGGGCGTGCGGACCTACAAGGTGCGGCGCACGGACGCCTTCGTCGCGCTGCATGCGGCCTTGGGCAAGCTCGGCATGCGCATCGCGGACCAGGATCCGGACATCGGCACCCTTGCTGCCGAGGCCCCGGCGCCGCGCCCGCTGAATGCGCAGGAATGGCGGCAGACCGCCGACGCGGACCTGCCGCGCATGCGCGAGATCGCGCGTCCCCATGTCGGCATGCTGGCCGAGCTGATCCGCTTCGAGCCCGAGGGGCTGGAGATCGTCATTTACGCCACCGTGCTCGACGCCGGCGGCGGCAGCAGCGAGGTATCGCTGACCACGCGCATGCGCGAGACCGCGCCGCCCAGGACCAACATGCCGCGCCGCGAATACCCGCCGCCCACGGCAGTCCGCCTCGCGCTGGACAAGATCTGGCGCCAGTTCGAGCAGGAGCTGCGCGCCGCGCGCAAGCTGCCCTGAAGCGATCGCGCACTATCGACTCGGCGGCGCCGCGCCGTCCAGCGCGGCGTAGACCGCCTGGGTCTGCGCCGAGGGCATGGTCTTGAGGCGCATGGCCAAGGTGGTGCGCAGCCGCTCGTAGGTCTCGCGCGCGGCATGCAGGTCGCCCTGGCGCTGGTAGCACAGCATGAGGTTGCGGTAGGGCGCTTCGAACAGGCTGTCGGCTCGCAGCAGCTGCAGGTAGAAGTCGGCCGCGGTGTCGACATCGCCCGCCTCCTCGCTGTGCCGGGCCACGCGCGCCACGCAGCGCAGCAGCCGGGCGCGCAGCTGCTCGCGAAACGCGATGTAGCCCGGCTGCTCGGATTCGTCGGGCAGGAACGGGCCCCGGTACAGGTCCAGCGCTTCCTGCAGGCAGGCCTGCAAGCCGGGTTCGGGCCGCTGCGGGGAGGCCAGCGTCGACGGCAGCCGGGCCGCGCCCTCGATGTGCGACAGCACTTGGTCCAGCGCGGCGGTGTCGGTCCAGACGGTGGCCGGGTTCAGCGACAGGCGGCCGTCGCGCAGCACCAGGGCCTCGTCGTCGTCCAGCAGGCGGCGCAGCCGGTGCAGTGCGGCGGTGAAGGACTTGTGCGCGTAGTCGGCATCCGCCTGCGGCCACAGGGCGTCGGACAGCTGGTAGATGCGGACCGCATCGCCGCCCAGCGAGATCAGCAGCTTGAGCAACTCCGCCGGCCGTCCGGGCCCCTTGCCGGAAAAAGTCACCGGTGCCGCGTTCGCGGCGATCTCGAAGCGTCCCAGGGTCTGGATTCGGATCGGCCAGGGCCAGGCCTTCACGCGCAGCGGCGGCAGCGCAGGGCTGAGCCTGCGCTCGCGCACCAGCCGGCGCGCGTGCTCGGTCTCTATGCCTTGCTGCAAGGCCAGCGCGCACAGCTGCGCCGCATCGCGCGCACACCATCCCGGCATCAAGGCAATGCCGTGCTCCCGGCCCGCGCGCAAGGCCTTTTCCAGGGCCTGCGGCACGGGCTGGTCCTGCTGCTGGCAGGCCACGCCCGCCGTCGCCAGCTGCAGCGCATAGTCGGGCAGCGGGCTCGACGCGTCTGCCAGCAGCGGCTCGGCGCTGCGCAGCTGCGCCTCGCTGCCGCGCAGGTCATGGGCGCCCGCCAGCAGCAGCGCCTGCGTGCAGCGCGCCAGGCCTTCGAGCCAGCCCAGGCCCAGCTCGGAGGCCAGGGCGGCCGCCGTCCTGGCCTCGCGCTGGGCCATCACCGCGTCGTCGTCGAGCCGCGCGAGCCAGCAGCGCAGGAAATGCAGCACGGCGCGGTCGCCGCGGCGCAGGCGCGCCTGATCCGACTCGAACCATTGCAGCAGCGCGCGCGCGCCGTCGGCGTCCTCCTCGCCCAGCGCGGCGGCGGCCGCCAGCCCGCGCAGCCAGGCGTCGTAGCCGGCGATGCCTTCCTGCTCGGTGAGTCTCAGGCCGCTCTCGGCCCGCGCGCGCGCCAGCGCGAACTGCCCCGACAGCAGGGCCGCCAGCCCAGACACCAGGTGGGCCTGCGGCGCGGCGGGGCCCGCTGCCGGCTCCGCGCCGGGCGCTTCGGGCAGCGCCGCGGCGAGGCTGGTGTCGCCGCGCCACAGTGCGAGCGCGGCGCGCAACCAGTCGGGCAGGGGCCATGCGCTGGGCTCGGGTGCGGGCAGTCCCTGCGCCGGTCTCAGCAGCCAGGCCAGGGCCAGGGCCTGCTGGGCCGCAGCGCGCTGCTCCCTGTCCAGCGCCGGACCGGCTTGCGGCAGCAGTTCGGCCAGGCGCCGGCCCCAGGGGTCGAGTGCGGCCAGGTCGTCGAACTCGCTGACCAGGGCGCGCACCACGCCGACCGCGCAACGCAGCTGGGCCGCGACATCGTCGTGAACGGCGTAGCCCTCGTGGGCGCGCTCGAAATGGCGCCGGGCGGCGCGCGGGCTGGCCGCGAGGCAGCTGGCGCCCCAGGCCTGCAGCAGGCTGGGCCGGGCGTCGAGTTCGGCGGCCGGCAGCGCTTCCAGCCAACGGGCCAGGGTGTCGCCGCGGCCCTGGGCGACCATGGTCAGGGCCTCGGCCTCGGCGATCTCGGCCAGCGCCGCCCAGTCCCGGCACGGCATCAGCAGCGACACCGCGTCCTCCACATGGCCGGCCTCGCGCAGCAGGCCGGCCGCCATGCGCAGGTGGGGCTGCTCGAGCACCTGGGGCAGGTCCAGCGCGGCGCGGCTCAGCAGGAAGTCGCGCATCAGCGGATGCAGCTGAAAGCCGTGGCCGTCGCGCCAACGGGTTTCGCTGACGAAATAGTTGTTGAGCGCGAGGTTGAGCAGCAGGCGGGCGGCCTTGTCCTCGCCGGTGAGCCGCTGCGCGATCTCGGCCGTGACCCGCGGCAGGCAGGCCAGCTTCAGCAGGAAGCGCTGCATCTTGCGGTCGAAGCGGTCGAAGATCTCGCCCGCGAGGAAGTCGAACACGACCCTGGGCGTGGATTCCAGCGGCCAGTTCGGCAGCTCGCCGGACAGCTTGGCATGCTCGAGCATCAGCACCAGGCCTGCGGCCCAGCCGCCGGTGCGCTGGTGCAGCTGCAGCAAGGTTTCCTGCGACAGGGGCTGCCCGCGCAGCTGGGCCATCTGGGCCAGTTCGTCGGGCTCCATGGTCAGCATGGCGGCGTTGATGCAGCTCATCTCGCCGGTGGCCTGCAGCCGCGCGAAGGCCGGCGGCGCGTCGAAGCGGCTGGTCACCACCACGCAGCCGCCGGCCGGCACCTGCGTGACCGCGGCCTCCAGCACCGCCAGCAGCGGGCTCTCCGGCGACAGGGGGCCGACGCCGTCGAGCACCACGGTCAGCGGCGCCTTCACGCGCGTGAGCGCCTGGCGGAAGAACTTGCGCGCGAAGGAGGGCAGCCGGCTGCCGAACTCAGGGCCGAAGCTGGGCAGGCTGCCGATGCGCGCCGCGTCCAGCCTCAGGGCCGCATGGCCGAAATAGTGGAAGAAGTTGGCGACGTCGACGTCGTCGGCGTCCATCTCGTACCAGAGGCAGCGATGCTCGCGCGCCTGCACATAGCTGGCGGCCAGCGAGGTCTTGCCGGCGCCGGGGGGGCCCGAGATCCAGACCAGGCTGCGCCCCGGCGCGCCGTCCATGCGCTGGAACAGGCGCTCGCGCGCAAGAACCGCGCCCAGTTGCGGGCGCGTGGTCTTGGCGAAGGCGACGCTGCGGCTGTCAGCCGGCTCCGGCGCGGGATGCGGCGCGAGCGGGCCGGCAGCCTGCGTGCTGGCGTGGGTCTCAGCCATGGTCGTCCTCCTCGATGAATGCTGCCACGCCTGGCTCGGGGTGCCAAGTCCCTCTCAGAAGGAAGGCGGGACCGGCTCAGAGTCCGATGTGCAGCTTGTACTGCGCCCCGTTGGAAAAGCTGCAGTTGCCGGCGCCCTGGCGCGGCGTGTTCAGCTGGTACTCGCAGCTCATGAAGCCGCCGTTGCTTCCGTAGGCGCTGGCCACGCCGCGTTTGGCGTTGCCGTCGACCGAAGTCGCCTCGCCGACCAGGGTCTCGCCAGCGTATTGAAGCTGGAAGCGGCCCTTGCCGTTCATCATGTTGGTGACCGTCCCGCTGACCACGCCGGTCTGGGCGGCCATCTCGTTGGACGGGTACAGGCGCGCCTGCAGTACGGCTGGCCACTGGGTCCGGGCCGCCGGCGGCGCCGTGACCTCGCCGGCCGAGGGGCCGGCGGGCCCCAGCGGGGGCAGCGGGTAGTAGACGTAGGACCCGTTCGGTCCCGCAGGGACGGCCACGCAGCCGGCGAGCGCGGCGCTCGCGCCGGCCAGCACCAGTGTGAGGATTTTCCGGGTGTTCATGAGTTTCTCCAGTCGATGCGACACAGGCGGGATTGCCTGTACCGCATCGTGGCGCCGGGCCGCTGAGAGAGCGGTGACGCTTGGCTTACAGATGGCTTATCGATGCGCCCGCTTGGGCGCGCCATCGCCCTGCCCGCCGCCTGGACCACGCTTTGCCGCGGCAGCGCCTATATTGAATTGAAGCCAAGGCGTGGCGGGGCGTAGGTTGCGCCATGGCCGATGCGATGTGGCGAGGAGGAAGCAAGCATGTTTGACAAGGACCGTTTCATCCAGGACTGCATCAAGGGTGTGGCCGAGGGGCAGGGCGCCATTCGCGAGCTGGTGAAGCAGGCGGTCTCCGATCCCGCGGGGATGATGTCGGAGCTGGGCGAGCCCGAGCATGCAGGCATCCGGCCTTTGCACAGCTCGCCCGAGCTGACCATCATCCATTTCGTCTGGGCGCCCTGCATGAGCCTGATGCCGCACAACCACCAGATGTTCTCGGTGGTCGGCATCTATGCCGGCCGGGAAGACAATGTGTTCTGGCGCAGGACGGAATCCAGCATAGAGGCGGCCGGTGCCCAGTCGCTGGGCGTAGGCGATGTCGCCACGCTGGGGCGCGACATCATCCATTCCGTCCTCAATCCGATAGCCAAGATGACTTGCGCCATCCATGTCTATGGCGGCGACTTCTTCCAGCCGCCGCGGCCCCGCAGCCAGTGGGACCACGAGACCTTGACCGAGGAGCCCTGGAACGTGGACAAGGTCAAGACCCTGTTCCGGCAGGCCGAGGAACGGTTCAATGCCGTCAGGCCAGGGGGCTGAGCGTCCTCAGCCGCGCCGCAGCGGCAGCGGCACCTCGGGCGGGATGGGGCAGACATAGGGCTTGCCGCCACGCCGCTGGTTCAGTTCCTGGCGCGCCGCGTCCAGCAGCTGCGGCTGCTCGAACAGCCGGATCGCGGTGGCGGCCAGGGCCTTGGCGGCCTGCACCATGCCGACATGGGCCAGGGCGGACTTGCCCTGCGACACCATCTGCCAGGAGTGAAATGGCGTGCCGAAGGCGTAGCAGGCCATCCAGCACTGCGCCGTGGGCGTGATCCAGCTGACGTCGGCCACGTCGGTCGAACCGTACAACAGCCCGGTGCGCGCGGGATCGTAGTCGCTCACGCCGTCGAACAGGGCCGGCACCTGGCCGCGCAGGGCGCTGCCCAGCGAGCGGCTGGCCTCGGCCACGTCGTTCTCGCTCAGCGTGGCGTGGTGCCGGCTGGCCTGCGTGCGCTCGCCCTCGCCCACGGGCAACGGGCCGAGCCGGCGCATCTCCTCGTACAGCACCTGGTTCAGCGTGCCGTTGAGCAGCAGGTTGGAGCAGGCCTTGTCGAAGCGGACCTCGAGCTCGCAGCCGGTCATCAGCGCGGCGCCGCGCGCCACGTTCTGCACGCGCTCGTAGAGTTCGGCCGCCTCGTGGTTGCGCGCGGCGCGGATCAGGTACAGCACCTCGGCGCGCGCCTGCACCACGTTGGGCGAGAGGCCGCCGCTGTCGGTGATGGCGTAGTGCACGCGCGCGTCGGGCGGCATGTGCTCGCGCAGGTAGTTGACGCCCACGTTCATCAGCTCCACCGCGTCGAGCGCGCTGCGCCCCAGGTGCGGGGCATTGGCAGCGTGCGCGGCGCGGCCGTGGAACCGGAAGCTGGCCTGGATGTTGGCCAGCGTGGACTGGTCGAACACGCCGCTGTGGCTGGCCGGGTGCCACGTCAGCGCCGCGGCCAGGTCGTCGAAGGCGCCGGCGCGCGCCATGAAGGTCTTGCCCGAGCCGCCTTCCTCGGCCGGGCAGCCGTAGAAGCGGATGCGCCCGGGCAGGCCGCGCGCGCGCAGGTGCTGCTGCACCGCCAGCGCCGCCAGGTGCGCCGCCGCGCCCAGCAGGTGGTGGCCGCAGCCGTGGCCGTTGAGGCCCGGGCTGTCGACCGAGGGCCGGCATTGCAGTGCGCCGCTTTCCTGGTTCAGGCCCGACAGCGCGTCGTACTCGCCGAGCAGGGCGATCACCGGCCCGCCTTCGCCGTACTCGGCGGCGAAGGCGGTCGGGATGCCGGCCAGCGCCTGCTGCACGCGGAAACCCGCCTCGTCCAGGCCTTCGGCGTGCAGCCGGGCCGACTCCTGCTCGGCATAGCGCAGCTCGGCCAGCGACCAGATGCGGTCGCTCAACGCGATCAGGCGCGGCGCCTGCTGTTCGAAAAAGGGCTGCAGTTGTTCGATGGCATGCATGGGTGGTGCCTCACTCGACCTTGATGTCGGCCTTCTGGACGATGGCGCGGTTGCGCCTGAGCTGGGTGTCTATCAGGGCCTGGAAGCTGCCCCCGTCGCTGCTGCCGGCGTCGACGCTGGCGCCCATCTGCTGCAGGCGGGCCTGGGCCTCGGGCGACTGCACGGCCTTGAGCGCGGCCGCGCGCAGCCGCTCGGCGACGGCGGGCGGCGTCTTGGCCGGAACCACCAGGCCGAACCAGGTGATGCCCAGCTCGTTGAGCTCGGCGTAGCCCAGTTCCTTGAGGGTGGGCACCTGGGGCAGCTCGGGCAGGCGCTTGGGAGCGGCCACCGCCACCGGCACCAGCTTGCCGGCCCTGATCTGCGGCAGCGCCGAGGGCAGCTGGTCGGGCAGCAGCTGGATGGTGCCGGCCAGGGCGTCGCTCAGGGCCGCGCCCATGCCGCGGTAGGGCACGTTGACCACCTTGACGCCCAGGGTGTCGTTGAAGGCCTCCAGCATCAGATGGCCTATGCTGCCGACGCCGGGCACGCCGGCGCTGTAGCCGCCGGGTTTGCGCCTGAGTTCGGCGACGAAGCCGGCGAAGTCCTTGGCCGGCAGGCTGGGGTGGACCGAGTACACCGAGGGCATGCTGACCAGCTTGGCCAGGGGCAGCAGCTGGCGGTTGGTGGCCGCGGCCTTGTCGTAGAAGATGGGGTTCACCGCCAGCGTGCTGACGGTCGCCATGCCGATGGTGTAGCCGTCGGGGGCGGCCTGGGCCACGGCCTCGGTGCCCATCATGCCGCCGGCGCCGCTGCGGTTGTCGACCACCACGGCCTGGCCCAGTTCCTGGCGCATGCGCTCGGCCAACACGCGCGCCACCAGGTCGGTCGAGCCGCCCGCGGCAAACGGCACGATCAGCTTGATCGGCTTGCTCGGGAAGGCCGGCTGGGCCAGCGTGGGCAGCGACAGCAGGCACAGGGTCAGCAGCGAGAGCCGGCGGGTGAGGCGGCGCGGGAGCAGGGACATGGACGGACTCCAAAGGGCAGGGGGTTGAACCGGTGCACCGGGCGGGCCGGGGCACCACAATACGGGTCTCACTGTAGAAACTGACTGCGGCGACCACCAGTCGTTTTCGACCCCCAGCTATCGGCGGCATCAATGGCTCGTTCCGTTCCGACGAATTCCTCTCCGGCCATGGAGGCCGACATCTCGGGCCTGGCCAAGGTCCTGCACGCGCGCCTGGCTGCGCACGGCCGCCTGCGCCAGCTGCAGCTGCTGGTGGCGCTGGAGGACTGCGGCAGCATCGCCCGTGCGGCCGAGCAGATTCCCATGAGCCAGTCGGCCGCCACGCAGGCGCTGGCCGAGCTCGAGCGCGTCGTGGGCATGACGCTGTTCGAGCGCCATGCGCGCGGCGTGCGCGCCACGCCGGCTGGGCGAGCCCTGATGTCGGCCGCGCGCGGGGCGATGGCGGGGCTGCTCGACGCGGCGGAATCCCTGGCTGCGCTGCGTCAGGGGGCCACGGCCACGCTGCGCCTGGGCGCCATACCGGCCGCCGCCTGCGCCCTGATTTCGCCCCTGCTCGGCGCCTTCTACGGCGCGCACCCCGAGGTGCACCTGGAGTTGCTCGAGGACAGCGGCGCGCGCCTGCTGCCCATGCTGACCGCCGGCAGCCTCGACGCCGTGTTCTGCCGCGCCCCGCAGCGCTTGCCGGCCGGTTTCGGGTTCGAGCCGCTGCTGGCGGACGAGGGCGTGGTGGTGGCCGCGGCCGGCCATGCGCTGGCGGGCCGGTCCGCGTTGCCCATGGCCGCGCTGGCCGGCGCGCGCTGGGTGCTGCCCACCGCCAGCATCCAGTTGCGCGAGGTGTTCGAGACCGTGGTGCTGGCTGCGCTGCCCCAGGCCTCCTGGTTTCCCGTGTCCACATTGTCGCTGCCGGTGCTCGAGGGCCTGCTGCATCAGCCGGGCGCCGTGACCCTGCTGCCGCGCAGCATGTGCGCCAACCTGCTGGCCGGCGGCCGGGTGTGCCGGCTCGACGTGGCGTTCTCGGCCCCGCTGGCGCCGCTGGGCGTGGCCTATCCGCAGGCCGGCGGGAGCGCCCTGCTGCAGGACTTGCTGGCGCTGGCGCGCCGCCCCGACGCCGCGGCGCGCGCGGCCGCCTGAGGGCCTGAACGTGGTCTGAGCGTCAAGGCGCGGGATCACCTGCCCGCACCGAACCCCTGTCTTGTCGCGCCGTTTCTCGCTAGGATTGGCTTTGCGCGGTGGCCGCGCGGGCCGCCACCCTCCAGGCAGCCAACCCAGTCAAGGAGTCCTCCATGGCCAAAGACAAGGGCAACCCCGCCCACGCCTTCGCTTCGACCCTCAAGACCTTCGAGACCGCCTCGGGCAAGAGCGGGCGCCTGTACTCGCTGCCGGCGCTGGCCAAGCGGTTCCCCAATGTCGGGCGCCTGCCGGTGTCGCTGCGCATCGTGCTCGAGTCGGTGCTGCGCCATTGCGACGGCAAGAAGGTCACGGCCGAGCATGTGGAACAGCTGGCCAACTGGCGGCCCGAAGCGCCGCGCAGCGAGGAGATCCCGTTCACCGTGGCGCGCGTGGTGCTGCAGGACTTCACCGGCGTGCCGCTGCTGGCCGACCTGGCCGCCATGCGCAGCGTGGCGCAGCGCCTGGGCCGCGACCCGCGCCAGGTCGAGCCGCTGGTGCCGGTGGACCTGGTGGTCGACCACTCGGTGATGGTCGACCACTACGGCACCAGGGACGCGCTGGACCTCAACATGAAACTCGAGTTCCAGCGCAACCGCGAGCGCTACGAGTTCATGAAATGGGGCATGCAGGCCTTCGAGACCTTCGGCGTGGTGCCGCCGGGCTTCGGCATCGTTCACCAGGTGAACCTGGAGTACCTGGCGCGTGGCGTGCACAAACAGGGCGGGCTCTACTACCCCGACACCCTGGTCGGCACCGACAGCCACACCACCATGATCAACGGCATAGGCGTGGTCGGCTGGGGCGTGGGCGGCATCGAGGCCGAGGCCGCCATGCTGGGCCAGCCGGTCTACTTCCTCACGCCCGACGTGGTCGGTTTCGAGCTCAGCGGCCGCCTGCGCGAGGGCGTGACGGCGACCGACCTGGTGCTCACCGTGACCGAGATCCTGCGCCGCCACAAGGTGGTGGGCAAGTTCGTCGAGTTCTTCGGCGAGGGCACGCGCACGCTGAGCGTGCCGGACCGCGCGACCATCGCCAACATGGCGCCCGAATACGGCGCGACCATGGGCTTCTTCCCGGTCGACGAGAAGACCCTGGACTACTTCAAGGGCACGGGGCGCACGCGCAGCGAGATCGAGGCCTTCGAGGCCTATTTCCGGGCCCAGGGCCTGTTCGGCGTGCCGGACGCCGGGGCGATCGACTACTCGCAGGTGGTGAAGCTGGACCTGGGCCAGGTCGCGCCCAGCCTGGCCGGCCCCAAGCGCCCGCAGGACCGCATCGAGATCGGCCAGGTGGCGCAGCGCTTCGCCGAGCTGTTCAGCAAGCCGAACGCCGAGAACGGCTTCAACCAGCCGGCCGAGCGCCTGGGCCAGCGCCACCGCGTGGCCTGCGGCAGCGGCACGGGGGCGGCCGACGCGCCCTCGCCGCAGCCCGGCGCGGCGCGCGACCTGGTCGAGATGGTGGGCAACCGTCCCACCCTGGCCGCGGCCCAGGCCGCGGCGGGCCAGCCGGCCTCGGTGTGCGAGATCGGCGGCCCCGAGCTGATGGTGGGCCATGGCGACGTGCTGATCGCCGCCATCACCAGCTGCACCAACACCTCCAACCCCAGTGTGCTGCTGGCCGCCGGCCTGCTGGCCAAGAAGGCGGTCAAGGCCGGGCTCAGGGTGCAGCCGCACATCAAGACCTCGCTGGCGCCCGGCTCGCGCATCGTCACCGAGTACCTGACCGAGACCGGCCTGCTGCCCTACCTGGAAAAGCTGGGCTTCGCGCTGGCCGGCTACGGCTGCACCACCTGCATCGGCAACTCGGGCGACCTCACGCCCGAGCTCAACGAGGTGATCACGCAGAACGACCTGGTCTGCGCCGCCGTGCTGTCTGGCAACCGCAATTTCGAGGCGCGCATCCATCCCAACCTCAAGGCCAACTTCCTGGCCAGCCCGCCGCTGGTGGTGGCCTACGCGATCGCCGGCAACGTGATGCGCGACCTGATGACCGAGCCGGTGGGCCAGGGCAAGGGCAAGAACGGCAAGCCCAAGGACGTCTACCTCGGCGACATCTGGCCCAGCAGCGAGGAGATCTACCAGCTGATGAAGTTCGCGATGAAGGGTAAGGCCTTCCGCGAGAACTACGCCAAGGTCAAGACCAAGCCCGGCAAGCTCTGGGGCAAGATCCAGGGCGTGGCCGGCGACACCTACACCTGGCCCAAGAGCACCTACATCGCCGAGCCGCCGTTCTTCGGCGACTTCAGGCTGGACGGCCCGGCGACGGGGGCCGATCCGGCCGTGCGGCAGGCGCGCATCATGGCGCTGTTCGGCGACTCCATCACCACCGACCACATCTCGCCGGCCGGCTCGATCAAGGAGAGCTCGCCGGCCGGCCAGTGGCTGCTGCAGCATGGCGTGCAAAAGGCCGACTTCAACAGCTACGGCGCGCGGCGCGGCAACCACGACGTGATGATGCGCGGCACCTTCGCCAACGTGCGCATCAAGAACCTGATGATCCCGCCCAAGGCCGACGGCTCGCGCGAGGAGGGCGGCCTGACGCTGCACCAGCCCTCGGGCGAGAAGCAGTCCATCTACGACGCGGCCATGCGCTACCAGGCCGAGGGCGTGGCTACGGTCATCTTTGCCGGCGAGGAGTACGGCACCGGCTCCTCGCGCGACTGGGCTGCCAAGGGCACGCAGCTGCTGGGCATCAAGGCCGTGGTGGCGCGCAGCTTCGAGCGCATACACCGCTCCAACCTGGTCGGCATGGGCGTGCTGCCGCTGCAGTTCGCCGCCGGCACCTCCTGGGAGACGCTGGGTCTGAAGGGCGACGAGCGGGTCGATGTGCTGCCCCATCCCGAGCTCAAGCCGCAGAGCGAGGCGCGACTCGTGATCACGCGTGCCGACGGTTCGACGCAGGAAGTCGCCGTCACCCTGCGCATAGACACGCCGATCGAGGTCGACTACTACCGCGCGGGCGGCATCCTGCCTTTCGTGCTGCGGCATCTGCTGGCAGCGTGAGCCAAGCCGGCGCGGGGCCTTGTCCTGCGTCAACGACCGGTGCCTGGAACGCCGGTCGTTTGGCGGCAAAATCGGTCGCATGACGAAGCAGCTATTGGTGGCGGGGGGCGGCATCGGTGGCCTGGCCGCGGCGCTGGCCGGCGCGCGCGTGGGCTGGGAGGTGCGGCTGTTCGAGCGCGCACCCGTGTTCAGCGAGGTTGGCGCCGGCATACAGATCGGGCCCAATGTGGTGAAGATCCTGCACGCCTGGGGCCTGGAGGCGGCGCTGGCGCGCGTGGCGGCTTTTCCGCAGCGCCTCTCGGTGCGCAATGCCATGACCGCGCGCGAGCTCGGCGTGCTGCCGCTGGGCGAGCGCGCCCTGCTCAAGTACGGCGCGCCCTATGCCACGGTGCACCGGGCCGACCTGCACGGGCTGCTGCTCGAGGCGCTGCAGGCCCAGGCCGGCGTCTGGCTGAACCCGGGCAGCGGCCTGGCCAGCTTCCGCGAGAGCGAGCACGCTGTGAGCCTGCGCACCGCGGCCGGCCTGGAGGTCGAGGGCGACGCCCTGGTCGGCGCCGACGGCCTGTGGAGCCGGGTGCGCGAGCTGCTGCTGGCCGATGGCCCGCCGCGCGTGACCGGCCACCTGGCCTACCGCGCCCTGCTGCCTCAGGCCGAGCTGCCCGAGCGCCTGCGCAGCCAGCAGGTGACGGTCTGGCTGGGCCCGCAGCTGCACGTGGTCCATTACCCGGTGCGCGGTGGCGAGGGGCTCAACGTGGTGGCCATCGTCCACGGGCGCGCCGTGACGGACCTGCAGGGCTGGGACCACAGCACCAACGCGGCCGAGCTGCGCGCGGCCCTGGCCGGCACCTGCCTGCCGCTGCAGGACATGATCCATGCCGTGCCCGAGTGGCGGCTGTGGGCGCTGTGCGACCGCGCGCCCATGACCGGGGCCGACCAGCAGGCGCGCGGCCGGGTGGCCCTGCTTGGCGACGCGGCCCACCCGATGCGGCCCTACCTGGCCCAGGGCGCCTGCATGGCGATCGAGGACGCCGACGAGCTGGGCCGTGCCTTGGGCCTGGACGAGCTGGAGGTGCCGCTGCGGCTGCGCCGCTACGCGCTCAACCGCTGGCAGCGCTGTGCCCGGGTGCAGGCGCATTCGATCCGCAACGGCCTGATCTTCCATTCCACGGGCCTGGTCCGCTGGGGCCGCGACGCCTCGCTGCGCCTGCTCGGCGAGCGCCTGCTGGACCTGCCCTGGCTGTACCGGGGCGCCTGAGCCGGCGGCCGGGCGCCGGCCCAATTGCAAACATTTGTCAAGCGCTGTCAGCCGAATCGGTTTCGGCTGCGTTAAGAAACGCAAAAGTACCCAAGGTCCGCAGGCCGGCGGTGCCCGATTCCTGACCGAAAGACGACAGCGATGAGCGATCGATTCGATACCGACGACAAAGCCAAGAAGGACTTGCTGGACCGCGGCTGCTGGCGGGAAACCGCCCGGCGCGACGGCCGCAAGGCCGCGCCGCGCTCGGCCGACGAGCTGGAAGTGAGCCATTTGCAGCTGTGGATGAACCGTCCGCGCCGCGAAATGTTCGCCCAGGAGCGCAACGAGCGCAGCCGCTGAGGCTGGCCGCAGGATCAGACCGGCGCCGGGCCGCCCCAAGCCGGACTGGGCCCCCTCGGGGGGCAGCGAGGACACGCAGTGCCGAGCGTGGGGGCTTAAAGGTCGGTGCGCAGCTTCCAGATCTCCGGGAACAGCACCACGTCCAGCATCTGGCGCAGGTAGCCCACGCCGCTGGTGCCGCCCGTGCCGCGCTTGAAGCCGATCACGCGCTCCACCGTGGTCACGTGGCGGAAGCGCCAGAGGCGGAAGGCGTCCTCCAGATCCGTCAATTCCTCGCCCAGCTGGTACAGGTCCCAATGCGCTTTGGGATTGCGGTACACGGTCAGCCAGGCCTGCTCGACCGCGTCGCTGGCCGCGTAGGCCTGGGTCCAGTCGCGCTCGGTGTGCGAGGCCGGCACCGGCAGGCCGCGCCGCGCCAGCAGGCGCAGCGCCTCGTCGTACAGCGAGGGCGCCTCGTAGGCGGCCTGGACCAGGGCCAGCAGGTCCGGCCTATGTTCGTGCGGCTTGAGCATGGCGGCGTTCTTGTTGCCCAGCGCGAACTCGATGCAGCGGTACTGGTAGCTCTGGAAGCCGCTCGAATGGCCGAGGTAGGGCCGCATGGCGCTGTACTCGGGCGGCGTCATGGTGGCCAGCACGTCCCAGGCGTGGACCAGTTGCTCCATGATGCGCGAGACGCGCGCCAGCATCTTGAAGGCGCTGGGCAGCTCGTCGCGCGCCACGCAGGCGATGGCGGCGCGCAGCTCGTGCAGCATCAGCTTCATCCACAGCTCGCTGGTCTGGTGCTGCACGATGAACAGCATCTCGTCGTGCGCGGGCGAGCGCGGGTGCTGCGCGTTCAGGATGGCGTCGAGCTGCAGGTAGTCGCCGTAGCTCATGTCCCGGCTGAAGTCGAGCTGGGCCTTTTCCTCGCTGACGATGCGTTCGCCTTCGCTGGGGTTGGGGTGGTGGGGGCACATGGTCGGGTCTTGGTCGGCGGTTGATGGGTCAGGCCAGCGCGCGCAGCACCGCGCGCACCGGGCTCGCGTCGGCCGTCACCAGCTTGAGCGGCAGCGCGATCAGTTCGTAGTCGCCCTCGGGCACGGCGTCGAGCACCAGGTTCTCGAGCACGCGCAGGTCCAGGCGGCGGATCTGCTGGTGGCTGGGCAGCTGCTTGCTGGCGGCCGGGTCGATGCTGGCAGTGTCTATGCCGATCAGGCGCACGCCTAAAGCGGCCAGGCGCTCCACCGTCTCGGGCGCGAAGGCGGCCAGCCCGGGGTCCCAATGCTCCGGCGCGCGTTGGTAGGTGCGCACCAGCACGCGCGGCGGCAGGTCGGCCGCGGCATGGGCCAGGTGGCGCCACTCGATCAGCGGCCCGCAGGCGATGGCGTGGATCACGCGGCAGAGGCCGAGGTAGGGCGACAGGTCGAGTGCGCCTATCGCCTGGCCGCTGGGGTCGTAGTGCAGGGGCGCGTCGGCGTGCGCGCCCACATGGGGCGACAGGGTCAGCGCGCTGACGTTGACCGGGCAGCCGGGCGCTATGCGGGCGCTCCACTGCTGCTGGTAGGGCGTGTCGCCGGGAAACACCGGGCTGCCGGCATGGACCGGCGGCGAGATGTCCCAGAGTTGGCGGGCTTGGCTTGGCATGGCGGGCCTGTGCCTCCAGCGCTAAACAGCGTTACGGGATCATCGCATAGGCGACGATCTCGAGCTTCATGCCCGGCACGACCAGGGCCGCCACGCCCATGCTCGAGCGGTTGGGGTAGGGCGCTTCGAAGAACTCGCGGTAGACGGCGTCGATGGCGGCCATGTCCTGCACGTCTGTCATGTAGATCAGCACCTGGGTCACGTCCGCCATGCCGCCGCCGGCGGCCTCGACCGCGCGCCGCAGGTTGGCGAAGGTCAGACGCGCCTGCTCCTCGATGGGGCCGGTGTCTATGCTGCCGTCCGCGCGCACCGGGCCTTGGGCCGTGAACAGCATGCCGGCCGATTTCACGGCCCAGGAAAAGGGCTGCTTGAGCGGCGGCAAGCCGCAATCGATGACCTGCTTCATCGCGCTCGCCTCACGCCAGCACGGCCGCCACGGCCTGGGCCACGCGGTCCACGTTCTGCGGTGCCAGGCCCGTCATGCACATGCGGCCCGAGCGCACCAGGTAGACGCCATGCTCCTCGCGCAGGCGCCCGACCTGCGCTTCGGTGAGGCCGGTGTAGCTGAACATGCCGCGCTGGGTCAGAAAGAAGTCGAAGTTGCGCGCCCCCTGGAAGCGCTCGTTCAGCGCCGCATGCAGGCGCTCGCGCATGGCCTTGATGCGCGAGCGCATGGCGGCCAGCTCGTCGGTCCACAGCCCGTGCAGCTCGGGGCTTTGCAGCACACGCGTGATGATGCGGCTGCCGTGCGTGGGCGGGCTGGAGTAGTTGCGGCGCACCGTGGCCTTGAGCTGGCCCAGCACGCTGTCGGCTTCGGCGCGGCTGCTGCAGACCACGCTCAGGCCCCCGCAGCGCTCGCCGTAGAGCGAAAAATTCTTGGAGAACGAGTTGGCGACGAAGCAGGGCAGGCCCGCCTCAGCCAGGGCGCGCACCGCGAAGGCGTCCTCCGCTATGCCGTCGCCGAAGCCCTGGTAGGCCATGTCGACGAAGGGGATCAGCCCGCGCGCCTGCAGCACCGGGATCAGCGCCTGCCATTGCGCGCGCGTGAGGTCCACGCCGGTGGGGTTGTGGCAACTGGCGTGCAGCAGCACGATGCTGCGGGCCGGCAGGCGGTTCAGGGTGGCCAGCATCTCGTCGAAGCGCAGGCCGCCGGTGGCCGGGTCGTAGTAGGGATAGCCGTGCACCTTGAGGCCCGCGCCCTCGAACAGGGCCTGGTGGTTCTCCCAGCTCGGGTCGCTGACCCAGACCTCGGACTCGGGGAAGTAGCGCTTGATGAAATCGCCGCCCACCTTGAGCGCGCCCGAGCCGCCCAGGGTCTGCAGGGTGGCAATGCGGCCCTCGGCCAGGGCCGGGTGGCCGGCGCCGAACACCAGGGCCTGCACCGTCTCGCGGTAGGCGGCGGCGCCCTCCATGGGCAGGTAGGGGCAGGGAACGATCTCCTGCAGCAGCGTGGTCTCGGCCTGGCGCACGGCCTGCATCACCGGCAGGCGGCCGTTCTCGTCGAAATAGATGCCTATGCTGAGGCTGACCTTGCCGGGGCGCGGGTCCTTCTGGAAGTCCTCCATCAGCGAGAGGATGGGGTCGCCGCCATAGGGCGGGACATGGGCGAACAAGGGGGTGTTGGTGCTCATGGCAGTGGCTCCGAAAACGAAAGTGGGCAGGGGATTCAGGCGGAGGTGGCGGCGGCGGCCAGCCGGCTGCGCTGACGATAGCGCAGCGCGTAGACGATGGCCAGCAGCGCCAGCGAGGGCAGGCCGGTCAGCAGGGTGAGGCGGAACACCTCGGTGAACAGGGTCGAGACCAGGGCCGCCAGCATCAGGCCGGCGCCCAGCAGCGTCAGCCAGGGGAAGCCCCACATGCGGAAGGCCAGCGGTGCCTGGCCCTGCGCCTGCCAGCGGCGGCGGAAACACAGGTGGGTGACGAAGATCATGAGCCAGGTGAACATGGCGCCGAACATCGAGACCGCCATCATCAGCGAGAAGGACTGCTCGGGCCGCCACCAGTTCAACGCGGTGGCGATGGCGATGCCCAGGCAGGAGAGGGTCAGCGCCGCGACCGGCACGCCGCGCGCGTTCAGGCGGCCGAAGCGCTCGCTCGCATGGCCGGCGCGGGCCAGGCTGAACATCATGCGCGTGGTGATGTAGAGCTGGCTGTTCATGGCCGACAGCGCGGCGACCAGGATCACGAAGTTGATGATGCCGGCCGCGCCGGGGATGCCGATGATCTCCATGACCTTGACGAAGGGGCTCTTGTCGGTGCCCGCGGCCTGCCAGGGCACGATGGCCAGCATCAGCGCGATGCTCAGCAGGTAGAACACCACCAGCCGCACCAGGGTGGCGCGGAAGGCGCGCGTGATCGCCTGCTCGGGATGCTCGGCCTCGCCGGCCGCCACCGCGATCATCTCTATGCTGAGGTAGCTGAAGATGGCGATGATGACCGCCACCCAGGTGCCCCAGCCGCCCTGGGG
Organism: Ramlibacter sp. 2FC; assembly: GCF_005503345.1. Taxonomy (NCBI): domain Bacteria; kingdom Pseudomonadati; phylum Pseudomonadota; class Betaproteobacteria; order Burkholderiales; family Comamonadaceae; genus Ramlibacter; species Ramlibacter sp. 2FC. The sequence continues at coordinate 9,996 of NZ_SCMM01000032.1, read as the reverse complement.
GAAGAAGCCGCCGTGGGCCGTGTAGTTCGCAAAGCCTATGCCCTCCGGGCGCGAGCCGAACACCACGTAGGCGCCGATCAGGATGAAGCCGGCGATGGCCGCGATCTTGATCGTCGAGAACCAGTACTCGACCACGCCGAAGGCCTTGACGCTGAGCGCATTGACGCCGATCAGCGCCGCCGAGAACAGGATGACCCAGAGCCAGCGCGGCGCCTCGGGGAACCAGTAGCTCATGTACACGCCCACGGCCGTGACCTCGGTGCCCACGGCGAGCACGATGCAGGACCAGTAGGCATAGCGCACCAGGTAGCCGGCCCAGGGGCCTATGTAGTGCTCGGCGTAGGCGCCGAAGGAGCCCGAGGTCGGGTGGGCCACCGTCATCTCGGCCAGGCAGCCCATCAGCAGCAGGGAGATCAGGGCGCCGACCGCGTAGCTGATCAGCACGCTGGGGCCGGCGAAGCTGATGGCAAAGCCGCTGCCTAGAAACAGGCCGGTGCCTATGGCGCCGCCGATGGCGATCATGGCCATCTGGCTGGCGTTGAGGCGGCGCTGCAGGCCCTGCTCGCGCCGCACGATGTCCTGGAATTGACTCATGGCTTGTTTTTCCTCAGTAGGTCGATGGCCGGGCGTGCGTCGTCCACGCCGCTGCCGCAGTGGCTGGCGCGGCGAACGGACACCGTGTGGCCTGTTGATTTGAGGTGATGATATGCACAGGTATGCTTGTATGTCTAATAGTCAACCCTTAACATGGCAAAAATTGGATAATCAATCCAATAAAACTTAAATTTTGGAATTTATTATGCCAACAGAGATCGATGCCATCGACCGCCAGCTGCTGCAGGCGCTGCAGGACAATGCCCGGCTGACCTCGGGCGAGCTCGCGCAGATGGCGCACCTGTCGCAGTCGCCGTGCTGGCGCCGCATCAAGCGCATGGAGGAGGCGGGGCTGATCGGTGGCTACCACGCGCGCCTGGACCGCCGCGCCCTGGGCTACGGCGTGATGGCTTTCGTCATGATCGGCATAGACCACCAGAACGAGGCCCGCTCGCTGGACTTCGAGCAGGCCGTCTGCGCGATTCCCGAGGTGGTGATGTTCCACGGCATCGCGGGGCCGGAGGATTTCCTGCTGGTGGTGATCGCGCGCGACCTGGATGCGTACTCGGAGCTGCTGCAGCGCAAGCTGCAGCGCCTGCCGGGGGTCAAGCAGGTGCGGACCTATTTTTCGCTGCAGGAATTCAAGGGCACGCTGGGCGGCCTCCCGATCCCGAAATGAGGCGGCCTGCGGCGCCGGCAAGCGGTCCGGGGCGGGGCCGCCGAACGCCGCTACAAGGGCGGCAGGCCGTGGCGCGCGCGCGCCTTGTCGCAGGCGTAGTCGCCCTCGGCGAACTCGCGGCAGGGCGAGGGGCGCCATTCGTAGATGCCGCAAGCGACCTTCTCGCCGACCCGGCCGCTCAGGGCGGCGCAGCGGATCGGCACATGGTCGGTGCCGCGCATGCGGCAGGTGCTGCCGTTGACTTCGACCGCCAGGCCCGCGGGCACGCTGCCGCCCATCTCGTCGAGCTCGTAGACCGCGAAGTCGACGCGAAAGCTGGCGCAGCAGGCGCCGCAGCTGGTGCATTCGTTCATGGTGCTCGGGTTGCGTTTTGGCTACGGCCGCTGCGCTTAACTTCGCTGCGCGAAGTTAGCCTGCGCCGAAACAGAATGCATGTTCGTCTTGAATGTCATTCAAGACGACCTAGCAAAAGGTACTCCATGAGTGCCTTTTGCACATGCATTCTGTTTTCTGCCTCGTCCCAGACCACCGACTGGGGGCCGTCGATGACCTCGGCCTCGACCTCCTCGCCGCGGTGCGCAGGCAGGCAGTGCATGAACAGGGCGTCGGGCTTGGCCGCGCGCATCATCTCGGCGTCCACGCACCAGTCGGCGAAGGCCTTGCGGCGCGCCTCGTTCTCGGCCTCGTAGCCCATGCTGGTCCAGACGTCGGTGGTCACGAGGTCGGCGCCGTGGCAGGCGTCCATCGGGTCCTTGAACACCTTGTAGCTGTGGTTGGCGCGCACGCCGGCCACCGCCTGGTCGACCTCGTAGCCGCTGGGCGTGCTCAGGTGCACCGTGAAGCCCAGCAGCTCGGCCGCCTGCAGCCAGGTGTTGGCCATGTTGTTGCCGTCGCCGACCCAGGCCACGACCCGGCCCTTGAGGCAGTCGAGCGGGCTGGCCTGGCCGGCCTGGCCGCGGTGCTCGATGAAGGTGAACAGGTCGGCCAGGATCTGGCAGGGGTGGAACTCGTTGGTCAGGCCGTTGATGACCGGCACGCGCGAGTGCGCGGCGAAGCGCGCTATCTTGTCCTGGCCGAAGGTGCGGATCATCACCAGGTCGACCATGCGGCTGATGACCTTGGCGCTGTCCTCGATCGGCTCGGCACGGCCGAGCTGGCTGTCGCCGGTGGTCAGGTGCACCACGCTGCCGCCGAGCTGGTACATGCCGGCCTCGAAGCTCACGCGCGTGCGCGTGGAGGCCTTCTCGAAGATCATGGCCAGCGTGCGGTCGGCCAGCGGCTGGTGCTTCTCGTAGGCCTTGAACTTCTTCTTGATCAGCGCGGCACGCTCGAACAGGTAGGCGTACTCGTCGGCGCCGAGGTCGGTGAACTGCAGGTAATGCTGGATCGCCATGGCGCGCACCTCATTCGGCGAGGAACTGCAGCACCAGCGGCACCAGCAGGGCAACCACCTCGTCGGCCTCGGCCGCGGTCATGATCAGCGGCGGCACCAGGCGGACCACGCTGTCGGCCGTGACGCTGATCAGCAGGCCGGCGTCGGCCGCGCGCTGGGTCAGCACGCCGCAGGGTCGGTCCAGCTCCACGCCCAGCATCAGGCCCTGGCCACGGATCTCCTTGACGCCGCGCTGGCCGATCAGCGCCTGCTCAAGCGCCCCCTTGAGGTGGGCGCCGACGCGGGCCGCGTTCTCCAGCAGGCCGTCCTCTTCCATGATGCGAATCGTCTCGACGCCGGCGCGCATGGCCAGCGGGTTGCCGCCGAAGGTGGTGCCGTGGTTGCCGGGCTGGAAGATGCTGGCGGCCTTGGGGCCCGCCACCACGGCGCCGACCGGCACGCCCGAGCCCAGGCCCTTGGCCAGCGGCATCACGTCGGGCACGATGCCGGCCCACTGGTGGGCGAACCACTTGCCGGTGCGGCCCATGCCGCACTGCACCTCGTCGATCATCATCAGCCAGTCATTCTGGGTGCACAGCTCGCGCACCTCGCGCAGGTACTCGGCGCGCATCGGGTTGATGCCACCCTCGCCCTGTATGGTCTCGAAGAACACGGCGACCACGTTGGGGTTGCCCGCGGTGGCCTGCTTGAGCGCCGCGATGTCGTTGAGCGGCACGCGGATGAAGCCCTCGACCAGCGGTTCGAAGCCCTTCTGGATCTTCTCGTTGCCGGTGGCGCTCAGCGTGGCGATGGAGCGGCCGTGGAACGCCTTCTCGTAGACCACGATCTGCGGACGGTCTATGCCCTTGTCATGGCCGTACTTGCGCGCCAGCTTGAGCGCGGCCTCGTTGGCCTCGAGGCCCGTGGAGCAGAAGAACACGTTGCTCATGCCCGCCAGTTCGGCCAGCTTGGCGGCCAGCTTCTCCTGGTTGGGCACGTGGTAGTAGTTGCTGCTGTGGATGATCCTGGCGATCTGGTCCTGCAGCGCCGGCACCAGCCGGGGGTGGTTGTGGCCCAAGGTGTTGACCGCGATGCCGCCCAGCGCGTCCAGATAGCTGCGCCCGTTGACATCCCAGACGCGGCAGCCCTGGCCGTGCGAGAGCGCGATCGGCAGGCGGCCGTAGGTGTTCATGGTGTGCGGCGAGGCGGCTTCGACGAAGTCGGTCATGCGGGGCTCCTGAAAACAAAGCGGCCCAACGAAGTGGGGCCGTCGACCTGCAATTTTAGGCGCAGCCGCAGGGCCTTTTTTTGCGCATTTGTCATCACTGCGATGCGTCGGGGCGGACGGCGTAAGTCTTATATAAGATATAATTCTTCCCGATGCGACGGAGAGCGATCCTCCTCTGTCGCGACCACCCCACAGCCTCTATCCGATGGTCTCCGATTCCGCCAAAGAAGTCTTCATCCAGGGTATCACCCGCGAGGGCAAGACCTTTCGTCCCAGCGACTGGGCGGAGCGGCTGGCAGGGGTGATGAGCCCGTTTCGCCCCGGCGGCGCGCAGCCGGGCAGCCACCTGAGCTACTCGCCCTGGTGCATCCCGACCACGCTGGGGGGCGTCAAGTGCGTGGTGGTGCGGCGCGAGCTGCAGGGCCACGAGCCCATGGCCTGGGACTTTGTGCTGAACTTCGCGCGCGACAACGACCTGCAGCTGGTCGAAGCCTGCCTGCTGCCCGACGAGCCGATCCGCAAGTAAGGCGCTGCGGCGCAAGGGGCCATGTCGCCGGCGGATACCTGATTTCCCGCGCCAAACAAAAAGAGCCGCATGAGCGGCTCTTTTGCTTTGCTGACAGCGCACCCGTTACAAACGGCGGACCGGGCGGGCCGGTCCGGGCTGTTTGCCTGAAATCGTCAGGCGGCGACGGCCAGGGCTTTCACCTTGGCGGACAGGCGGCTCTTGTCGCGGGCAGCCTTGTTCTTGTGGAAGATGCCCTTGTCGGCGATGGTGTCGACCACGGCCTGCATCTTGCCGAACAGTTCGGTCGCCTTGGCCTTGTCGCCGGTGGCAACGGCCTTCTCGACGTTCTTCACGGCGGTGCGGTATTTGGAGCGCAGCGAGGTGTTCGCGGCGTTGATCTTGACGTCCTGACGGACGCGTTTACGGCCCGACGCCAGGCGCGGGTTCTTTTTCTTCGGCTTTCCAGATGCCATTTTGAGTTTCCTTCGTGTCTGAGGATGATGTCAGCAAAGCCTCCTATTGTAGCAGTCCGTGTCCAGTCGGGGGCTGGCACCGGGAAAGCCAGCCGGGCTGAGGCTACACTCGCGCCGGTGAGTCTCTTCAAAGCCGCTTCAACCGTCTCCCTGCTGACCCTGGCCTCGCGCATCACCGGCCTGGCGCGCGAGTTGCTGATCGCCTCTGCCTTCGGTGCCAGCGCGCTGACCGACGCCTTCAACGTCGCCTTCCGCATTCCTAACCTGTTTCGCCGCCTGTTCGCGGAAGGGGCGTTCAGCCAGGCCTTCGTGCCGGTGTTGGCCGCCTCCAAGGCCCAGCATGGCGAGGCGGCGACCCGGCGCGTGATCGACGACGTGGCCACGCTGCTGTTCTGGGCGCTGATGCTGACCTGCGTGATCGGCGTGGCGGCCGCGCCGGTGCTGGTGTGGATGATGGCCAGCGGCCTCAAGCAGGCCAGCGGTTTCGAGGCGGCCGTGGTCATGACGCGCTGGATGTTCCCCTACATCGCCTTCATGTCGCTGGTGGCGCTGTCGGCCGGCATCCTCAACACCTGGAAGCGCTTTGCCGTGCCGGCCGCCACGCCGGTGCTGCTTAACGTGGCGATGATCGCCGCGGCGGGCTGGGGCGCGCCCTGGTTCGCGCGCCTGGGGCTGGAGCCGGTCTACGCGCTGGCCGCGGGCGTCATGCTCGGCGGCGCGCTGCAGCTGGGGGTGCAGCTGCCGGCGCTGGCGCGCCTGGGCCTGCTGCCGCGCCTGGGGCTGCGCTGGGCCGCGCTGCGCGCGGCCTGGGCCGATCCGGCCAGCCGGAACATCGCGCGCCTGATGCTGCCGGCGCTGCTGGGGGTCAGCGTGGCGCAGATCTCGCTGCTGATCAACACCCAGATCGCCTCGCACCTGACACCGGGCAGCGTCAGCTGGCTCAGCTATGCCGACCGGCTGATGGAGTTTCCCACCGCCCTGCTCGGCGTGGCCCTGGGCGTGGTGTTGATGCCGCAGCTGGCCGCGGCCAAGGCGGCGCAGGATGCCGAGGCCTATTCGGCCATGCTGGACTGGGGTCTGCGCCTGGTGCTGCTGCTGGCCGTGCCCTGCGCCGTGGCCCTGCTGACCTTCTCGCGGCCCCTGGTCGCCGTGCTCTACCACTACGGCGCCTTCAGCGACCACGACGTGCAGCAGACCACGGTCGCCCTGATGGGCTATGGCGCGGGCCTGGTCGGCCTCGTGGCCATCAAGGTGCTGGCCCCGGGCTTCTACGCCAGCCAGGACATACGCACGCCGGTGCGCATCGCCATCGTGGTGCTGGCCATCACCCAGCTGCTCAACCTGCTGCTGGTGCCGCTGCTACAGCATGCGGGCCTGGCGCTGGCCATCGGCCTGGGCGCCATGGTGAACGCCGGCTGGCTGCTGGCCGGCCTGCTGCGCCGCGGCAGCTACCGGCCTAAGCCGGGCTGGGCCCTCTTCGCCCTGCAGGTGCTGGCGGCGACGGCGCTGCTGGCGGTGTTCCTGATGTGGGCCTCGAGCAGCGTGCCCTGGGTGCAGCTGCGCGAGGACAGCGCCAGGCGCGTGGGCCTGATGGTGCTGGTGCTGGGGGGGGCGGCCGCGATCTACTTCGTGGCTCTGTGGGCCGCCGGCCTGAAGCTGCGCCAGCTGCTGCGCCGCTGAGCCCGTCAGGGCCATGGGCGGCGCGGCTTGACGCGCGCGCGGGCCGCGCTTACAAAGGCAGGGAGATCCCATGACCTTCAGCTTCGACACCCCGACCACGCCCCTGGCGTATTTCCGCGCGCTGGTGGAGAGCGATGCTGATTTCCCATTGTTCGAGGCGGCGGTCAGCCTGGCGCAGGACGAGTACCCCGAGCTCGACGTGCAGCAGGTGCTGGGCGACGTGGACCAGCTGCTGCTGCGCGTCAAGCGCCGCATCGCCCCCGATGCCGCGCCGTTGCAGCGTCTGCGCGTGCTCAACCAGTTCTTCTTCCAGGACCTGGGTTTCGGCGGCAACGTCAACGACTACTACGACCCCGACAACAGCTACCTGAACGCGGTGCTGCGCACGCGGCGCGGCATCCCGATCTCGCTGGCCTTGCTCTGGACCGAGCTGGCCGAGGGCCTGGGCCTCAAGGCCCATGGTGTGGGTTTTCCGGGTCATTTCATGATCAAGGTGAACCTGCCGCGCGGCCAGGTGGTGATAGACCCGTTCACCGGCCAGTCGCTCAGCCGCGAGGACCTGACCGAGAGGCTCGAGCCCTTCAAGCGGCGCAGCGGCCTGGACGACGACTTCGACGTGCCCCTGGGCCTGTACCTGCAGGCCAGCCCGCCGCGCGAGGTCATCGCGCGCATGCTGCGCAACCTCAAGGAAATCCACCGCACACAGCAGGACTGGATGCGCCTGATCGCGGTCCAGGACCGGCTGATCGTGCTGCTGCCCCAGGCCTGGGGCGAGTGGCGCGACCGCGGCCTGGCCCATGCCGAGCAGGGCCACACCGCGCTGGCCGTGCGGGACCTGGAGACCTACCTGGCCCATGCCGAGGAGGGGCTGGACGTGGACGCGATCGCCGACCGCGTGGCCGAATTGCGCCGCGCCAGGAGCTGAAAACCGGGGGTTCGGGCCGGGTTTGTGTCGCCGTGTAATGGCTGTAAGCCGTGTTGACGAGGCCGAAATTCCTCGGTTACATTCAAAACGCATTCGACAACCGTGCCGGCCAAGCTGGCCACAACAACCGAGGAACCCCCATGAATTCGTTCAAGCGCCTTGTTTCTTCCCTCGTGATCGCCGGCATGATGGCGGCGGGCTTGCCGCTGACGGCCCAGGCCGGCATCGTGACCACCGAAGAGGTGGTCTCGGTCCAGGCTGCCGCGGGCAACCGTGACAAGGTCAATGGCTTCCTGGCGCGCGACGACGTGCGCCAGGCGCTCGAGGCCCAGGGCGTCGACGCCGCCGCGGCGCTGGAGCGCGTCAAGGCCATGTCCGACGCCGAGGTGGCCCAGCTGGCCGGCCGCGTCGACCAGCTGCCGGCCGGCGGCGCCGATGCGCTGGGCATCCTCCTCACGATCTTCATCGTCCTGCTGGTGACCGACATCCTGGGCTTCACCAAGGTGTTCCCGTTCACCCGCTCGATCCGATGAGACTGCGCCTGTCCGGCCTGCGAGCCCCCGCCCTGGCGGGGGTTTTCGTTTGTGCGCTGCTCGCCGGCTGCGCCACGCCGCCGCAGCTGGGCCGGCTGGCCGAGCGCTGGCCGGCCGACCTGCCGGCCAGCGCGGCCCTGGCCGACGTGCCGTTCTTTCCCCAGGAGGACTATGAATGCGGGCCGGCGGCCCTGGCCATGGTGGCCAGCGCGGCCGGCGTGCCGCGCCGGCCCGAGGACCTGGTGTCCCAGGTCTACGTACCGGGCCGCCAGGGCGCGCTGCAGCCCGAGATGCTGGCCGCCAGCCGCCGCCAGGGCCTGCCCGCTTACCAGCTCAAGCCCGCGCTGGAGAGTCTGCTGCGCGAGGTGGCGGCCGGCCATCCGGTGGTGGTGTTCCAGAACCTGTCGCTGCCGGTCTCCCCGATCTGGCATTACGCGGTGGTGGTCGGCTACGAGCGCGAGCGCAACCGCCTGGTCCTGCATTCGGGGCGCACCGAGCGCCTGGAGATGAGCCTGGCCACCTTCGAGCGTACCTGGGCGCGCGGCGGCCACTGGGCCATGGTGGCGCTGGCGCCCACGCAGCTGCCGGCCACGGCCGAGGCCGATGGCTATGCGGGCGCCGTGGCCGCGCTCGAGCGCGTGAACCCGCGTGCGGCCCAGGCGGCCTACGCCAGGGCGCTGCAGGCCTGGCCGGGCCAGCGCACCCTGCTGCTGGGCGCGGGCAACAGCGCCTACGCGCTGGGCGAGCGCGAGCGGGCCGTCGTTGCCTACCGCGAGGCCACGGTGGCTCACCCAGATTTCGCCGAGGCCTGGAACAACCTGGCCCAGGTGCTGCTCGAGCAGGGCCGGCGTGACGAGGCCGCGCAGGCCATCGCGCGGGCCGTGGCCCTGGGCGGGCCACGCCTGCCGCGCTACCTGGAACTGCAGAGGAAGATCACTGGCGGCTGAGCGCCCGTGATCGTTACCGCGATCAGGCGACGATGACGGCGGCGCCTTCGCCGCGCGGCGCGATCTCGCCGATCTCGTAGACCTGCTCGCCGGCCGCGCGCAGCGTCGCTGCGCAGGCCGCGGCCTGGTCGGCGGCGATCACCACCACCATGCCGATGCCGTTGTTGAAGGTGCGGTTCATCTCGATGTCGTCGATGCCGGCCACTTTCTGCAGCCAGGCGAACAGCTCGGTCTGCGGCCAGCTGCCCTTGCGCAGCTGCGCCGCCTGGCCCTCGGGCAGCACGCGCGGGATGTTCTCCAGCAGGCCGCCGCCGGTGATGTGGGCCAGGGCCTTGATCGGGTGCTTGGCCAGCGCTTCGAGCACCGGCTTCACGTACAGCCGGGTGGGGGCCATGATGGCCTGGCGCAAGGGCTGGCCGTCCAGCTGGGCCGGCAGGTCGCTGCCCGCGCGCTCGATCACCTTGCGCACCAGCGAGAAGCCGTTGGAGTGCACGCCGGCCGAGGCCAGGCCCAGCACGACGTCGCCGGGCTGGACGTCCCGGCCGGTCAGGATCTTGGACTTCTCCACCGCGCCGACGGCAAAGCCGGCCAGGTCGTATTCGCCGGCCGGGTACATGCCGGGCATCTCGGCGGTCTCGCCGCCGATCAGGGCGCAGCCCGAGAGCTCGCAGCCGCGCGCGATGCCGCCGACCACGGCAGCGGCCGTGTCCACGTCCAGCTTGCCGCAGGCGAAGTAGTCGAGGAAGAACAGCGGCTCGGCGCCCTGCACCAGCACGTCGTTGACGCTCATGGCGACCAGGTCTATGCCCACCGTGTCGTGCATGTTCCACTCGAAGGCCAGCTTGAGCTTGGTGCCCACGCCGTCGGTGCCCGAGACCAGCACGGGCTCCTTGTACCGCTTGGGCACCTCGAACAGCGCGCCGAAGCCGCCGATGCCGGCCAGCACGCCTTCGCGCAGGGTTTTCTTCGCCAGCGGCTTGATGCGCTCGACCAGCGCGTCGCCGGCGTCGATGTCTACGCCGGCGTCTTTGTAGGAGAGGGGAGTTTGCGTCATGGG
>NZ_SCMM01000031.1:0-58484 GCF_005503345.1 Ramlibacter sp. 2FC | reverse complement strand
CTTCCTTCAGACTCGCAGTCGCCCGCGAAACCCTTGCCTTCGGCTAACTCTTCCCCTTGCCGGGCGAGTAGAGGACTTTCACCTCCGAGTGGGTGCGCCCTGCCGGGCGCACCGCAAAAAAGCCCGCGGTCGCGGGCTTTTTCATGGGTCGGTGCCGGGCTTCAGCGGAACTTGGACTGCGGCAGGGTCTTGAGATCGCCCTCTAGCGAGCCCAGGTAACCGGACAGCGCCTTGAGCTCGGCGTTGGAGAACTGCTTGGCTACGCCGCCCATCACGCCGTTGGCGCGGCCGACCTGGGCGCTCTTCTCGCTCTTGTAGGACTTGAGCGCGACGAACAGGTAGTCGGCGTGCTGGCCGGCGACCTTGGGGTAGCTCGGGTCGATGGGCTTGGAGAAGTTGTCGCCGTGGCAGGACACGCAAGCGCCCTTCTTCAGCAGCTCGGCCACCTGGGCGCTGGGCTCGCGCGCCGCCTTGGCCCCGGCGCCCTCGGCCTTGCCGTGCTGCTCGTAGTAGGCGGCCACGTCGGCCATGTCCTGGTCGCTCAGCGTGTCGGCGATGCCGCGCATGGTGGGATGCTTGCGTTCGCCCTTCTTGTAGGCGTTGAGCGCGGCCACGATGTACTTGGCGCCCTGGCCCGAGATCATGGGCACCTTGTGCACCTCGGGAAAGCTGGCCTGGTAGCCCTGGATGCCATGGCAGCCTATGCACATGGCGATCTTGCCTTCGCCGGCCTTGACGTCACCCTTGACTTCCTGGGCCTGGGCGGAAAGCGCCGTCACGGAAGCGACAGCAAAGGCAAACACCGTGGTCAACAACTTGTTCATTTTGCGCGCACAATCATTCGTTGATTGAGTTGGATCAATCGAGCATTATATCGGCCCCCAGCTACGCCCCGGCAGCGTGCCTTTCACCTCCATCGCACCATGAAATTCCAAGGCTCCTCCACCTACGTCGCCACCCAGGACCTGATGCTGGCCGTCAACGCCGCCATCACGCTCAAGCGCCCCCTGCTCGTCAAGGGCGAGCCCGGCACCGGCAAGACCATGCTGGCCGAGGAGGTGTCCCAGGCGCTGAACCTGCCGCTGCTGCAGTGGCACATCAAGTCCACCACCAAGGCCCAGCAGGGGCTGTACGAGTACGACGCCGTCAGCCGGCTGCGCGACTCGCAGCTCGGCGACGAGAAGGTCAAGGATATCCACAACTACATCGTCAAGGGCGTGCTGTGGCAGGCCTTCACGGCCGACCAGCCGGTGGCCCTGCTGATCGACGAGATCGACAAGGCCGACATCGAGTTCCCGAACGACCTGCTGCGCGAGCTCGACCGCATGGAGTTCTACTGCTACGAGACGCGCGAGCTGGTGCGCGCCAAGCACCGCCCGCTGGTGTTCATCACCTCGAACAACGAGAAGGAGTTGCCCGACGCCTTCCTGCGCCGCTGCTTCTTCCACTACATCAGGTTCCCCGACGCCGACACCATGCGCCAGATCGTCGACGTGCATTTCCCCGGCCTCAAGCAGGAGCTGCTGGGCTCGGCCATGCGCACCTTCTACGACGTGCGCAACCTGCCCGGACTCAAGAAGAAGCCCAGCACCTCCGAACTGCTGGACTGGCTCAAGCTGCTGATGGCCGAGGACATTCCGCTCGAGGCGCTGCAAAGCGCCGACAACAAGGTCAGCGTGCCGCCGCTGGTCGGCGCCCTGCTCAAGAACGAGCAGGACGTGACCCTGTTCGAGAAGCTGGTGTTCATGAACCAGCGCAACCGCTGAGCGCAGCGCGCCGGCGCCGCTGCAGAGGACGGACCGAGATGGCCTTCACCACCCCCGTGACCTTGTCCGGCCGGCACGCCATGCTGGTGCCGCTGGCCGCTGGCCACCACGGCGATCTGGTCGAGGCCGTGCACGACGGCGAACTGTGGACGCTCTGGTACACCGCCATTCCCGCGCCCGATGGCATGGCGGCCGAGATAGCGCGCCGCCTGTCCCTGCAGGCCCAGGGCCGCATGCTGCCCTTCGCAGTGCTCGATGCCGCGAGCGGGCGCGCGGTGGGCATGACCACCTACATGAACATCGACTCCGAGAACCGCCGCCTGGAGATCGGCTCGACCTGGTTGCGCGGCAGCGTGCAGCGCAGCGCCCTCAACACCGAGTGCAAGCGCCTGCTGCTGGCCCACGCGTTCGAGGCGCTGGACTGCATCGCCGTGGAGTTCCGCACGCATTTCTTCAACCATGCGAGCCGCCGCGCCATCGAGCGCCTGGGTGCCAAGCTCGACGGCGTGCTGCGCCAGCACCAGATCATGGCCGACGGCAGCCTGCGCGACACCTGCGTCTACAGCATCGTCGCCAGCGAGTGGCCCGCGGTCCGCCGGCACCTGGCGCATCAGCTCGAGCGGCCGCGCGCCGCATCCGCCCCAGGAGATCGCCCATGCTGATCGACTTCTTCTACACCCTGCGCGCAGCCAAGCTGCCAGTGTCGGTCAAGGAATACCTGACCCTGCTCGAAGCGTTGCAGGCCCATGTGGTCGGACCGGGCTCGGAAGACGCCTGGTCCATGGACGACTTCTACTACCTGGCGCGCACGGCGCTGGTCAAGGACGAGAAGCACTTCGACAAGTTCGACCGCGCCTTTGCCGCCTACTTCAAGGGCGTGGAGATGCTGGCCGATTTCACCAAGGAGGTGCCGCTCGAGTGGCTGCGCAAGGGGCTGGAGCGCGAGCTCAGCCCCGAGGAGAAGGCCAGGATAGAGAAGATGGGCTGGGACGAGCTCATGGAGACGCTCAAGAAGCGCTTCGAGGAGCAGAAGGAGCGCCACGAGGGCGGCAGCAAGTGGATAGGCACGGGCGGCACCTCGCCCTTCGGCCACAGCGGCTACAACCCGCAGGGCGTGCGCATAGGCGGCAAGGGCGGCAACAAGAGCGCGGTCAAGGTCTGGGAGCAGCGCAGCTACCAGGACTACGACGACAGCCAGGAGCTCGGCACGCGCAACATCAAGGTCGCGCTGCGCCGGCTGCGCAAGTTCGCGCGCGAGGGCCACGAGCTGGAACTCGACCTGCCCGACACCATACGCGCCACGGCAGCGAACGCCGGCTACCTGGACATCAAGATGGTGCCCGAGCGGCACAACAACGTGAAGGTGCTGCTGCTGATGGACGTGGGCGGCACCATGGACGAGCATGTGCAGCGCGTGGAGGAGCTGTTCTCGGCAGTGAAGAACGAGTTCAAGCACCTGGAGTTCTACTACTTCCACAACTGCGTCTACGACTTCATGTGGAAGCACAACCGCCGCCGCTACGCGGAGAAATTCCCGACCTGGGACATCATCCGCAAGTACAACAAGGACTACAAGCTGGTCTTCATCGGCGACGCGACCATGAGTCCGTACGAGATCCTGCAGCCCGGCGGCAGCGTGGAATACAACAACGAGGAGGCCGGCGCCGAATGGCTGCAGCGCCTGACTCACGCCTTCCCGCGCTTCGCCTGGATCAACCCCGAGCCGCCCGGCATCTGGCAGTACCGCCAGAGCATCGCCATCGTCCAGCAGCTGATGGGCCAGCGCATGTACCCGCTCACGCTCAGGGGGCTGGAAGAAGCCATGCGCATGCTGAGCAAGTAGGCGCCGAAGAGGCCGGGCGTTCAGCCGCCGCGCCGGCGCGCCTGCATCTCGGCGCCTATGCGCGCCAGGCCCGCGGCGTCGTAGCGCAGCCGGGCCGCGGGATAGACGCGCTGCTCCTCGGTCGCGATGTGGGCGTCGTAGCAGGCCATGAATTCACGCGCCAGGGCGCGCGCGGCCGCATCGATGGCCGGCGGCTGCGCCGCATCGCGCCACTGCAGCAGCACTTCGCGCAGGCGTTGCCAGAGCGCCGCCATGCGCTCGTGATCGCGCTGCAGCGTCGCAATCGCCGCCAGCAGGTCCTCGTCGGTGCTGTCCCACAAGGCCGGGAACACATGCTTCTCCTCGTCCTCGTGGTGCAGCGGCGCGGCGATATCGAAATAGCGCAGCACGTCGGCCGCGGCCGAGCGCGACGCGCCGTCATGCCCCTGGGCCTCGATGTGCGCCATCAGGCGCTCGAGCAGTCCCAGGCTGCGCTGCACCCGCTCGTGGCAAGCCTGCAGCATCTCGAACGGCTGCTCGAACCCGACCGCCGGCGCCTCGAAGCCCGGCAACGACGCTGAAGATCCCATGTTCATCCTCGAAAAGCCCCATTGTGCGGCGCGCCGCAAGACGCTTGCTTGATCCAGGAAAAGGAAAGCGGCGCGGCCATTACAATCCAGGGCACGCCGCCATAGTTCAATGGATAGAACGAGCGCCTCCTAAGCGCTAGATGCAGGTTCGATTCCTGCTGGGGGCGCCACAGACTCGCATCCTCCAGTCTCATGGCATATCAGAAACCCGCACGTTTCCCGGCGTGGCGGGTTTTTTTGTGGTCTGGCGCCGTGCCCTCGTCCCATGAGCTGCCGCCAAACAGCCGCGCCATGGACCGGTACCCAGCCATGCGTGCCGCTGGCCAGGTGGAGGGACTTCCAGGGCGGGCCGTACCCACGAAATTCGACCGACCGGCGCACTGAAATCACCGATGGCCCTCAAGAAATCCGAACTCTATTCCTCCCTCTGGAAGTCCTGCGACGAGCTGCGCGGCGGCATGGACGCCAGCCAGTACAAGGACTACGTACTGGTCCTGCTGTTCGTCAAATACGTCTCCGACAAGTACGCCGGCGACCCGAATGCCCTGATCGAGGTGCCGCCCGGCGGCAGCTTTGCCGACATGGTGAAGCTCAAGAACGACAAGGAGATCGGCGACAGGATCAACAAGCTGATCGGCCGGCTGGCCGATGCCAACGAGTCGCTCAAGGGCGCCATCAACGTGGCCGACTTCAACGACGAGGAAAAGCTCGGCAAAGGCAAGGAGATGGTGGACCGGCTCACCCGACTGGTCGCCATCTTCGAAAGCCTGGACTTCGGCCGCAACCGCGCGGAGGGCGACGACCTGCTGGGCGACGCGTACGAATACCTGATGCGCCACTTCGCCACCGAGTCCGGCAAGAGCAAGGGCCAGTTCTACACCCCGGCCGAAGTCTCGCGGGTCATGGCGCAGGTCATCGGCCTGGGCCAGGCTCACCACGCCAGCCAGAGCATTTACGACCCGACATGCGGGTCGGGCTCGCTGCTGCTCAAGGCGCACGACGAAGCGAAAAGCCGCACCGGCCTGGACCTGGCCCTGTATGGCCAGGAAATGGACAACGCCACCAGCGCCCTGGCACGCATGAACATGGTGCTGCACGACTGCCCCACCGCCGAGATCTGGCAGGCCAACACCCTGTCCAGCCCGCACTTCCTCCACATGGGCGCGCTGCAGACGTTCGACTACGTGGTCGCCAACCCGCCGTTCTCCACCAAGGCCTGGAGCAACGGCATCGACCCGGTCAACGACCTGTTCAGCCGCTTCGAGTACGGCGTGCCGCCGGCCAAGAACGGCGACTACGCCTTCCTGCTGCACATCCTCAAGAGCCTCAAGAGCACAGGCAAGGGCGCGGTCATCCTGCCGCATGGCGTGCTGTTCCGCGGCGGCGCCGAGGGCGGCATACGCCGCAACATCGTCCAGCGCGGCTTCATCCAGGCCATCATCGGCCTGCCGGCCAACCTGTTCTACGGCACCGGCATCCCGGCCTGCATCGTCGTGCTCGACAAGGAAGGCGCCGCCGGCCGCAAGGGCATCTTCATGATCGATGCCAGCCGGGGCTTCATCAAGGACGGCAACAAGAACCGCCTGCGCGCGCAGGACATCCACAAGATCGTCGACACCTTCACACGGCAGCTGGACGACGACCCGCGCTACGCGCGCCTGGTGCCGCTGGCCGAGATCGAGGCCAACGACTTCAACCTCAACCTGCCGCGCTACATCGACAGCAGCGAACCCGAGGACCTGCAGGACATAGCGGCCCACCTGAAAGGCGGCATCCCCCACCGCGATCTGGACGGCCTCGCCGCCTACTGGCAGGTGCTGCCCTCGGTGCGCGCCGCCCTTTTCGCCGACGCCGACCGCCCCGGCTACAGCCGCCTGCGCGTCGAGCCCGGCCAGATCAAGGCCGGCATCTTCGGCCATCCCGAGTTCACTGCCTTCCAGCAGCAGGCCCGCCAGCGCTTCGATGCCTGGAAGCAGCAGCATCGCCCGCTGCTGGCCGGCATCCAGACCGGCGACCGGCCCAAGGTCCTGATCGAGACCCTGTCCGAGCGCCTGCTCGCCGCCTTCCAGGCCGCCCCGCTGATCGACGCCTACGACGTCTACCAGCACCTGATGGACTACTGGGCCGACACGATGCAGGACGACGCCTGGCAGATCGCGCTGGACGGCTGGCGCGCCGTGGACGACAAGGGCCAGCCCAACACCGACTTGATCCCGCCGCGCCTGATCGTGGCGCGCTACTTCAGCGCCGAACAGCAGGCCATCGAAACGCTGGAGGCCGCCCGCGACGCCCTCGCCCGCCAGATCGAGGAGCTGGACGAGGAACACAGCGGTGAGGACAGCCTGCTGTTTGAGGCGAGAACCGAGAAGGGCAAACTCACGAAAGCCAGCGTCAAGACACGCCTTCAGGCTGCTGAAGAAGGTGGCATCGACGTTGCAGAGCCTGGTGAGATCGCTTTGCTACGGCAATGTCTGACCCTGATCGACCAGGAAGCCGCCGCCGGCCGAAAGGTGAAGGACGCGCAGAAGGCGCTCGACGCCCGGGTGGCCGTGCGCTACGCCGAGCTCACCCCCACAGAGATCCAGACCCTGGTGGTGGACGACAAATGGCTGGCCGCCCTCACCGCCGCCGTGCAAGGCGAGCTGGACCGCGTGAGCCAGGCGCTGACCGCGCGCATCCGCCAGCTGGCCGAGCGCTACGCCACGCCGCTGCCGGCGCTGCTGGACGAGGTGGAGACGCTGGCGGCGCGGGTGGACGAGCACCTGAAGAGCATGGGGTTCGCATGGAACTGAGGCCTGCCTACAAGAAAACCGATGTGGGCGTGATTCCGGAGGATTGGGAGATCAAAGCCGTCGGCGACCTTGGTCAAATCAGAACAGGCCCATTCGGCACGTTGCTCAAAGCAGAGGAATATTCGGGATCGAATGGGGTCCCGCTCATCTCCGTGGGAGAGATTGGACACGGCACATTTCGGATCACGAACAAGACGCCACTCGTCCCCGAGGTTGTCGTGAACCGGCTCCCGCAATATGTGCTGCGAGTCGGCGACATAGTTTTTGGAAGAAAAGGGGCAGTTGATCGGTCGGTCTTGGTCGACGCCCCTCAAGACGGCTGGTTTCTCGGCTCTGACGGGATCAGTCTGCGCCCCAGCCAATCATGTCACGCCCCCTACTTGGCCTGGCAATTCCGCCGACATCAGGTGCAGTCATGGCTTCTTCAAAATGCTGTTGGAACTACGATGGCATCGCTTAATCAGGCTGTTCTGAGCGGTGTCAGAGTTCCTATCGCGCCAGAACCCGAACAACGCGCCATCGCCTCCGCACTTTCGGACGTGGACGCCCTGCTCGCCAAGCTCGACCAACTCATCGCCAAGAAGCGCGACCTCAAGCAGGCCGCCATGCAGCAACTTCTCACCGGCCAGACCCGGCTGCCGGGGTTTGATGAGCCATGGGAATCGAAGTGCATCGGAGAGTTCACAGATTGCACAGCGGGCGGAACACCGAGCACGACCGTCGCGGCATACTGGGGCGGCTCCATTCGCTGGATGAGCTCCGGTGAGTTGAACATGAAGCGTGTAAATGATGTTGCAGGACGAATTTCGGAGCAGGGACTGAAAAACTCAAGCACGAAAATTATCCCATCGTACTGCGTCTTGGTCGGTTTAGCCGGCCAAGGAAAGACGAGAGGAACAGTGGCGATTAACTACGTCGAGCTTTGCACCAATCAGTCGATTGCAGCCATATTTCCGAATGCGTCATTCGACCCAACTTATCTTTATTACAACCTGGACGCCCGATACGACGAGTTGCGGTCTTTGTCTACAGGCGACGGTGGTCGAGGCGGACTGAATCTAAGAATAATTAGATCAATATCAGTACCCTTTCCGCCAATTGCAGAACAAACCGCCATCGCCACCGTCCTGTCCGACATGGACGCCGAGATCGCCGCCCTCGAAGCCCGCCGCGACAAGACCCACGCGCTCAAGCAGGGCATGATGCAGGCGCTGCTGACCGGCCGCATCCGGCTGGTCTGAGCGCGGAACGCGCCGGGCGCCCCCAGCCGGCGATCGGCCGGGCGACGGGTGCCCGATGCGGCACTGCCTGCAGATGCACGGGCCGGTGCTTGCAGATCGGCAAACCGCATGATTCCAGTTGTCATCGGCGACTGGCGTCCGCAAGCCATTGTTCTTGTTTGCATTTTTCATGGCGATTGAACTTCGCCAGGACAGAGTTTCAAGATATCCTGTCCGCATGGCTGCATTTGTCCACTTCGATCTGAAGCTGCTGAACCCGGCGTTCGACTCGCCGCTGGTGGACGTGCTGACCGAACTGGAACACCTGCGCCGCCTGCAGCTGGCGGGCACCACGCCGGCGCCGGTGTTCTATCAGCTCAAGCATGTCTTCCACATGCTGGAGAGCCTGGGCTCGGCCCGCATCGAGGGCAACCACACCACGCTGGCCGACTATGTGGAGAGTGCCGTGGGCGGCGGCGGCCCGGGCGCCGACCCGCTGCGCGAGATCGCCAACATCGAGCAGGCCATGGCCTACGTGGAAGAGGCCATGCAGCCCGGCGCCACCTTGTCTGAGCACTTCATCCGCGAGCTGCACGCGATGACGGTGAACGACCTGCAACGCGAAGGCGACAAGACCCCCGGCGCCTACCGCAGAGGTGCCGTGTCGATCGCCCAGTCGGACCACCAGCCGCCCGAGGCGGTGCAGGTGCCCGCCTACATGCAGGAGCTGGTGGCCTTCATCAACCAGGATGACGCGCCGAAATACGACCTGATCAAGGTGGCACTGGCCCACCACCGCTTTGGCTGGGTTCACCCCTTTGGCAATGGCAACGGGCGCGTGGTGCGGTTGCTGACCTATGCGCTGCTGATCAAGTACGGCTTCAAGGTGACGGCCGGCGGCCGGGTGCTGAACCCCACGGCGGTGTTCTGCAACGACCGGGAAAAGTACTACGAGATGCTGTCCTGCGCCGACAGCGGCCGGCCCGACCAACTGGAACGCTGGTGCACCTACGTGCTGCAGGGGGTGCTGGTGGAACTGAAGAAGGTGGACCAGCTCACCCGCTACGACTACCTGAGCGGCAGGATTCTGGTGCCGGCCCTGGCTTACGCCCGCGCGCGCGGCCTGATCACGCCGCAGGAAGAGGCCGTGCTGAAGGCCACCGTGGACGCTGGCGTGGCCAAAGCAGGCGACTTGGCGCCGGCCATGCCCGGCCTCAACGCGACGCAGCGCACCTACCAGCTGCGCAAGCTGGTCGAGCGCAGGATGCTGCAGCCGGTACAGCCGAACGCGCGGCAGTACACGCTAGGCTTTGACAACAACTACCTGATGCGCGGCGTGATACACGCGCTGTCGCGCGAGGGCTTTATTTCCGCGCCGCTGGCGGGCGCGGCGCCCCCGCACCAGGCACCCCAGGGAGAAGCATGAGCGGCGTTGGACAGATCGAAAAGACAACCCAGGCCCGCGTGCTGGCCCTGCTGCGCGAGCGGCTGGGCTACCGCCCGCTCGGCAACTGGCTCGACCGCCCGGACAACCGGAACATCGAAGCTAATGTGCTGCGGCCCTGGCTGCACCAGCGCGGCGTGCCGGACGGCCTGATCAAGCGCGCCCTGCACGAGCTGCAGAAGACGGCGGAAGACATGAGCAAGAGCCTGTACGACCGCAACAAGGCGGTCTACACGCTGCTGCGCTATGGGGTGAAGCTGCGGCCCGAGATCGGCGAGAACACCGTCACCGTCTGGCTGATCGACTGGCAGCACCCCGCGGCGAACGACTTCGCGGTGGCCGAGGAGGTGACCGTCAAGGGTGCCGATGCCAAGGCGGCCGGCAAGCGGCCGGACGTCGTGCTCTACGTGAACGGCATCGCGCTGGGCGTGCTGGAGCTCAAGCGTTCCACGGTGTCCGTGTCGGAGGGCATCCGCCAGAACCTGGACAATCAGAAGAAAGAATTCATCCAGCCGTTCTTCTCGACCCTGCAATGGGTGATGGCCGGCAATGACAGCGAGGGCCTTCGCTACGGCACCATCGAAACCCCGGAAAAGTACTACCTGCAGTGGGTCGAGGACACCGGGCCCGATGCAGCCGAGGCGAACCTGCTGGACCGCCACCTGCTGCAGGTCTGCCGCCCGGCCCGGCTGCTGGAACTGATCCACAACTTCGTGGTGTTCGACGCGGGCACCAAGAAGGTTTGCCGGCAGAACCAGTATTTCGGCGTCAAGGCGGCGCAGGACTTCATTCGCCGGCGCGAGGGCGGTATCCTCTGGCACACCCAGGGCAGCGGCAAGAGCCTGACCATGGTCTGGCTGGCCAAGTGGATCCTGGCCAACCGCACCGGGTCGCGGGTGCTGATCATCACCGACCGCACGGAGCTGGACGAGCAGATCGAGAAGGTCTTCGTCGGCGTCCAGGAAAGCATCTACCGCACCAGGAGCGGCGCAGACCTGATCGAAAAGCTGAACCACGCGGACATCTCCCTGCTCTGCTCGCTGGTGCACAAGTTCGGCGGCAAGGGTGGGGACGAGGATGACAACGGGGAAGGCACCCGGGAATTCATCCAGTCCCTGCGGAACCTGCCACCGGACTTCTCGCCCAAGGGCGATCTGTACGTGTTCGTGGACGAATGCCACCGTACCCAGAGCGGCGATCTGCACAAGGCGATGAAGGCGCTGATGCCGAACGCCCTACTGATCGGCTTCACGGGCACGCCGCTGCTCAAGGCCGACAAGCAAAAGAGCATCGAGGTCTTCGGCCGCTACATCCACACCTACAAGTTCGACCAGGCGGTGCGCGAGGGTGTGGTGCTCGACCTGCGTTACGAGGCGCGCGACATCGACCAGTCGATCACCTCCCAGAAGAAGATCGACGAATGGTTTGACGCCAAGACCAAGGGCCTGAACGACCTGGCCAAGGCCCAGCTCAAGCAGAAGTGGGGCACGATGCAGCGGGTGCTGTCGAGCCAGGACCGGCTGAAGAAGATCGTGGCGGACATCCGCTTCGTGCTGGCCAAGGCGATCCCTGAAGACCGCGGCCTGGCGGCGCAGGAAACAGGGGCCGCAGCAGCACCGGCCGGGCTGGAGTCCGAGACCGACCGCATCCTGGACTTGGTGAAGAACCAGAATGACTACTAGCCAGCGGCACCTGAGCGTCAGCGGCATTGCGGTGGAGGTGGTGCGCAAGGACATCAAGAACCTGCACCTGGGTGTTTATCCGCCCAACGGACGCGTGCGCGTGGCGGCGCCCTTGGTGGTGAGCGACGAGGCGGTTCGGCTGGCCGTGATCGACAAGCTGTCATGGATCAAGCGCCAGCGCGCCCGGTTCGCCGCGCAGCCGCGCCAATCCGAGCGCGAGATGGTCAACGGAGAAAGTCACTACTTCCTTGGCCGGCGCTATCGCCTGCGCGTGCACGAGCAGGAGGCGCCGGCCCGGGTGGCGCTGCGCGGCGTGGCCAGTCTCGATCTGTTCGTGCGCCCCGGCAGCCCGACCGAAGCACGGGAAACCGTGCTACTGAACTGGTACCGGGAGCAACTCAAGGCACTCATTCCGCCGCTATTGGACAAGTGGCAGGCAGTCGTCGGCGTTCGGGTGAGCGCCTGGGGCGTGAAGAAGATGAAGACCAAGTGGGGAAGCTGTACCCCATCGGCCGGTCGGATCTGGCTGAACCTGGAGCTCGCCAAGAAGCCCGCGCCATGCCTGGAGTACATCGTCGTGCATGAGCTGGTGCACCTGCTGGAGCGCCATCACTCGGAACGGTTCACGGCGCTGATGGATCGGCATCTGCCGGACTGGCGAAGCCGCCGGGACAGGCTGAATGCCGGCACCCTGGGACATGAGCGTTGGGAATAGCGGTGCCCGGCTGAACAAAACCGCAAAGACGACTTATGCGGAGCTCAGGCTGATCGTCGCAGCCAGCCGGCCGGCTCGAATCGCCTGTCAAGCCTTCTTCAGGCCCGCCGGGCCCGCGGCCCCTGGCGACTTCATGCAGGAGCGGCCTGGATAGGCAACCCCGGATCCACCCGCGAACAAGAGGCTCTTGACCCGCCGAGCGTTGAAATGCGTCTGCAAGGGACAGGGATCGTCGCTGAAGCACTGGTTTTCGATGATGCAGCGCGTCAGGGACTGGTCGGCGCGGACCTCGATGTCCAGCACACCACAGTGCAATCGATTGGAATCGCTCATTTGATGCTCCAGGACGGACGGGCTGCCGCTGGTTCACTGTAGGCGAGAGCTTGCACTGGCGAGTTGATGCACATCATCCAAATCGCTCTCACGGACTCGGCGGAGACCAGCGCGCTGCCCGCGCGCGGCCGGCCCGCTCAGCTGCGCGCCGCCCGGGCCGCAGGCACCGGAAACAGCGCCGGCTCGGCGCTCGCGCGCGCTTCTTCCGGGGGGCGTGGCGCGTTGAACGGCAGGGGCTGCAGGGCGTTGCTGATTTCGACCTCCAGGCGCGCCACCCGTTCGGAGTACATGCGCGCCAGCGCCAGGTGGTGCTCGGCCGCGACCTGGTGCTCGATGCGCGCCAGATGGGCCTCGTTCAGGTACTCGCGTGCCTTGCGGATGTGCGCGTCGCTGCGCGGTTCGAACAGCTGAAATTTCATGACATCCCTCCTCGGACGACGAACGGCCAAAAACTGTTAACCAAAGTTTTTATTTTTTCCCATTCAGCTTGCGAACATCATCCTCCCGAATCTCCGCGGATGTCAACAAATGTAAGAACGGCCGCGCGCAGGCGGCGGCGCCTCAGCGCGGGCTGGCGCGCAGCGTGCGGCTGAGCAAAATCACCGGCACCAGGCCCACCAGCACCAGGGCCAGCGAGGGCAGCGCCGCTTCGCCCAGGCGCTCGTCGCGCGCCAGCTGGTAGGCCACCACCGCCAGGGTGTCGGTATCGAAGGGGCGCAACACCATGGTGGCGGGCAACTCCTTCATCACGTCGACGAACACCAGCAGGGCCGCCGCCGCGGTGGAGCGCCTGAGCAGCGGCCAGTGCACGCCCCACATCAGGCGCCAGCCGCCCGCGCCCAGCATGCGCGCAGAGTCGTCGAGGCTGGGCGGGATGCGCGCATAGCCGCTTTGCACCGACTGCAGGGCCACGGCGCAAAAACGGACCAGGTAGGCCCAGACCAAGCCGAGCACCGTGGCCGTCACCAGATAGCCCACGCGCGTCTGCGGCGCCAGCGCCTGCAGCCAGCCCACGGGCAGCAGCAGGCCGACCACGATCACGGCACCCGGGATCGCATAGCCCAGGCCCGTGAGCTGGACCACGCCGCGCGTGAGCCCGCGCGGCGAGCGGCGCAGGCTGAACGCCAGGGCCAGGGCCAGCAGCACGGCCAGGGCCGCCGTCAGCGCGCCCAGCCGCACGCTGTTGAAGGACCAGGCGACGAAGCGGTCCCAGGGCAGCACCGACCAGTCGGCCGTCAACGGCCGCAGCATGAACAGCACGGGCAGCACGAAGCCCAGCAGCACGGGCAGGCCGCAGACCGCCCAGGCCGCCACGCGCCGCCCCCCGGCCAGCCGCACGGGCTGCGCCTCGGCCGAGCCGGCGCGCGCGCCGCGCCCGGCCGCAAAGCGCATGCGCCGCTGCGCGCGGTGCTCCAGCTGCAGCAGCAGCACCACGAAGGCCAGCAGCACGGTGGCCAGCTGCGCCGCGGCGATGCGGTTGTCCATGGCCAGCCAGGCCTTGTAGATGCCGGCGGTGAAGGTCTGGATGCCGAAATAGCTGGACACGCCGAAGTCGGCCAGGGTCTCCATCAGCGCCAGGGCCACGCCGGCCGCCACGGCCGGACGCGCCAGCGGCAGGGCCACCTCGCGGATGCGGCGGGGCAGCGGCGCGCCGAGCAGGCGCGCCGCCTCCATGAGCTGGGCGCCGCGCTCGCTCAGGGCGGTGCGCGCCAGCAGGTAGACATAGGGGTAGAGCGAGAAGGTGAAGACCCAGGCCGCGCCGCCCAGGCTGCGCACCTCGGGCAGGACCCGGCCCTCGAGGCCGAAGGCGGCGCGCAGCCAGGTCTGCAGCGGCCCGCTGAACTGCAGGAAATCGGTGTAGGCATAGGCCACCACGTAGGCCGGCATGGCCAGCGGCAGCAGCAGGGCCCACTCGAACAGCCTGCGCCCCGGAAACTCGAACAGGGTCACGGCCGCGGCGCTGCTCAGGCCCACGAGCACCACCCCCAGCGCCACCAGCAGGCACAGGCCCACCGAGGTGCCCACGTAGTCCGGCAACACGGTCTGCGCCATCTCGCGCAGGATCGCCGCCGTGGCCTCGTCCCACTGCAGCCAGGAACCCAGCACGGCCAGCACCGGCACGCAGAGCCAGAAGGCCAGCATGAGCAGCAGGAATTGGCGGAGCCGGTGCGACGGCATGGAAAGGGGGCGCGACAAGGATGGGCAAAAGGAATGAGAATTGTAAGCATCTACAATCCACACCATGTTCCTGGAGGTCTCCCAGCTCGATGTCAGTTACGCCGGCCACGCCCAGGCGGCGGTGCAGGGCGTGTCCTTCGGCCTGCATGCCGGCGAGATCGGCGTGCTGATCGGCCCCTCGGGCTGCGGCAAGACCACATTGCTGCGCGCCGTGGCCGGCCTCGAGCCCGTGAGCGGCGGCGAGATCCGCCTGGGCGGCGAGCTCGTGAGCAGCAGCGCCCACCAAGTGGCGCCCGAGGCGCGGCGCATCGGCATGGTGTTCCAGGACTACGCCCTGTTTCCGCACCTGGACGTGGGCCAGAACGTGGGCTTCGGCATCCACACGCTGCCGCGCGCCGAGCGTGCCGCGCGCGTGGCCGAGGTGCTGGCCCTGGTCGGCCTTGCGGGCGCCGAGCGGCGCTTTCCGCACGAGCTCTCGGGCGGCCAGCAGCAGCGCGTGGCCCTGGCGCGGGCTCTAGCACCGCGCCCGCGCCTGCTGCTGCTCGACGAGCCCTTCTCCAACCTCGACGTGGACCTGCGCGAGCGCCTGGCGCACGAGGTGCGCGCCATCCTCAAGGCGGCGCAGGCCACGGCCCTGTTCGTCACGCACGACCAGCTCGAGGCCTTCGCCATCGGCGACGTGATCGGCGTGATGTGCGAGGGCCAACTGCACCAGTGGGACGACGCCTACACGCTCTACCACCGCCCGGCCACGCGCTTCGTCGCCGATTTCATCGGCCACGGGGTGTTCACGCCGGCCACGCTGCGCTCGGTCGGCAACCAGGTGGTGGTGCAGACGCCGCTGGGCGAGCTGACCGACATGGCGGAATGCCCCCTGCCCGGCGCGTTCGTGGACGGCAAGTGCGACGTGCTGCTGCGCGCCGACGACATCGTGCACGACGACGACGCGCCGGTGAAGGCCGAGATCCTGCGCAAGGCCTTCCGCGGCTCCGAGTTCCTCTACACCCTGCGCCTGAAAACCGGCGAGACCGTGCTGGCCCATGTGCCCAGCCACCACGACCACAAGATCGGCGAGTGGATAGGCATCAGGCCGCAGGTCGACCACGTGGTCACCTTCGACCGCGCCTGCCCGCTGGACGAGCGCCGGATGTGCCAGATGCCCTGCGAACGCGTGGTGGACGAGCGCTGCCCTGCCCTTCCCCCCGTTTAGACCTTGCGCTGCGCAGGCTCGCGCAGCTCAGCGATGCGATGGCGCAAGGCGTTGGCCCAGGCACGCCGGTCGCGCCCATCGGCCCGCTGCGGCTCGCCGAAGCTCACCACGGCCTGGATGCCGTGCGTGGTCAGGGTGCGCCAGATCGAACCGACCAGGGTGTCGTCGCCGATGTAGCAGGGCGCCAGGCTGAGCTGGCCCGTGGCGCGGTCGACGAACTGCAGCGCCACCGGCTGCGCCGGCACCTCGGCCGCGATCGCGGCCTGGATCAGGTTGGCATGGAACGGCAGCAGCGTGAGGCCGTCGCTGGTCGTACCTTCTGGAAACACCGCCAGCACGTCACCCTCGCGCAAGGCCTCGGCCATGTGTTGCACCACGCGCATGGCATCGCGGCGCGAGCTGCGCTCCAGGTAGAGCGTGCCGGCGGCCCCGGCCAGGGTGCCGACCAGGGGCCAGTGCTTGACGTCGGACTTGGAGACGAAGCGGCAGTGGCGCGCGGCATGCATGACCACGATGTCCAGCCAGGAGATGTGGTTGGCCACCAGCAGCACGGGCCCGCCATGCGGCGGCTGGCCGCGCACCACCAGCTCGATGCCCCACAGGGCCAGCAGGCGCTGCGCCCAGGCCTGCACGCGCGCCTCGCGGTGCGTGGGCGCCAGCTGCGGGAAATGCGCGTAGATGGTCCACAGGCCGACCGCGATGTGCAGCAGGCCGCGCCACAGTTTGGCCAGGGCTCCGAACAGCTTCATGCGCAGCGCATGGGGCTCAGGCCTCGTAGGCCACGTGGCCACCCACCAGGGTGCAGCGCACGCGGCCGGGCAGCTCGTAGCCCGAGAACGGCGTGTGCTTGCCCTGGCTGCGCAGCGCCTCGGGCAGCACCTGCCAGTGCGCCTCGGGGTCGAACACGCAGACATCGGCCACGCCGCCCTCGACCAGCTGGCCGGCACTCGCCTGCAGCGTGCCCAGGGCCTGGCCCAGCACGCGCGCCGGCGCCTGGGTCAGTACCTCGATGGCGCGCGTCAGGCCGGCGCCGCTGTCTTGGCCCCACTTGAGCGCCAGGCTCAAGAGCAGCTCCAGGCCGGTCGCGCCGGGCTCGCTTTCGGCGAAGGGCAGGGTCTTGGCATCCTCGTCGACCGGGGTGTGGTCCGACACCAGGGCGTCTATGGTGCCGTCGGCCAGCGCCGCGCGCAGCGCGTCGCGGTCCTTCTGCTGGCGCAGCGGTGGGTTCAGGCGCGCGCGGCTGTCGAAGTAACCGATGTCGGTGTCGGTCAGGTGCAGCGAGTTGATGCTCACATCGCAGCTGACGGCCAGGCCCTCTTCCTTGGCACGGCGCACCAGGGCCACGCCGGCCGCGCTGCTGAGGCGGCACAGGTGCACGCGCGCGCCGGTGGCGCGCATCAGCTCGAAGATGCTGTGCAGGGCGATGGTCTCGGCCGCCACCGGCACGCCGGACAGGCCCATGCGCGTGGCCAGCGGCCCGCTGGCCGCCACGCCCTTGCCCAGGTACAGCTCCTGCGGTCGCAGCCAGACCGGGTAGCCCAAGGTGCTGGCGTACTGGAGGGCGCGCTGCAGCACCTGGGTGTTGGCCAGCGCCACCTCGGCCTGGCTGAAGCCCACGCAGCCGGCCTCGGTCAGCTGGACCATCTCGGTCAGCACCTCGCCCTGCAGGTTGCGCGTGAGCGCCCCGAGCGGAAACACGCGCGAGCGGTGCAGCTTCTCGGCGCGAAACTTGAGCATTTCCACCAGGCCCGGCTCGTCGAGCACCGGCTCGGTGTCGGGCGGGCAGACCACGCTGGTCACGCCGCCGGCCACGGCGGCCGCCATCTCGCTGTCCAGCATGCCCTCGTGCTCGTGGCCGGGCTCGCGCAGGCGCACGGCCAGGTCCACCAGGCCCGGCGCGACGATGCAGCCGCTGGCGTCGATCACGCGGTTGGGCACGAAGTCGGCGGCCACGCGCTTGACGGCGATGATGCGGCCGGCCGCGATGGCCAGGTCGCAGACTTCGTCGAGCTTGGAGGCGGGGTCGATGACGCGGCCGCCCTTGATCAGGATCTTCATTGTTCTTGTCTTCCTCAGGCTTCGTTGCCGGCCACGATGCTCATCACCGCCATGCGCACGGCAATGCCGAAGGTCACCTGCGGCAGGATCACGCTCTGGCGGCCGTCGACCACGGCCGAGTCGATCTCCACGCCGCGGTTGATCGGGCCCGGGTGCATGACGATGGCGTCGGGCTTGGCCAACTGCAGCTTCTCGGGCGTGAGGCCGTAGCTCTTGAAGAATTCCTGGCTCGAGGGCAGCAGGGCGCCGCTCATGCGCTCGTTCTGCAGGCGCAGCATGATCACCACGTCGCAGCCCTTGATGCCCTCCTCCAGCTTGTGGCAGACGCGCACGCCCATCTGCGCCATGTCGCCAGGCACCAGGGTCTTGGGGCCGACCACGCGCACCTCGGCGCAGCCCAGGGTGGTCAGGGCGTGGATGTCCGAGCGCGCCACGCGCGAGTGCAGCACGTCGCCGACGATGGCCACCGTGAGGTTGGAGAAGTCCTTCTTGTAGTGCCGGATGGTGTACATGTCCAGCAGGCCCTGGGTCGGGTGGGCGTGGCGGCCGTCGCCGGCGTTGACCACGTGCACATGCGGGGCCACATGCTGGGCGATCAGGTAGGGCGCGCCCGACTCGCTGTGGCGCACCACGAAGAGGTCGGCTGCCATGGCGCTGAGGTTGGCGATGGTGTCGAGCAGCGACTCGCCCTTGGACGCCGAGGAGCGCGCGATGTCCAGGTTGATCACGTCGGCCGACAGGCGCGTGGCAGCGATCTCGAAGGTGGTGCGCGTGCGCGTGCTGTTCTCGAAGAACAGGTTGAACACGCTCTTGCCGCGCAAGAGTGGCACCTTCTTGACCTCGCGGTCGCTGACGCTGACGAAGTTGGCCGCCGTGTCCAGGATGTGGGTGAGGATCTCGCGCGACAAGCCCTCGGTGGACAGCAGGTGAATCAGCTCGCCGTGCTTGTTGAGTTGGGGATTGCGTTTGTAAAGCATGGGGTCAGGCCTCTCGACGGGCCGCCCCTAGGGAGGCCTGGGCCCCCTCGGGGGGCAGAGCAGCGGCGCAGCCGCAAACGTGGGGGCTCATTTACTGCCCTTCCACGTGGAAGCTGAACCGGCCGGCCGCGTCGCGCGCGAGCTCCAGCGACTGCGCGGCCGGCAGCGCCACGCGCGCGGCGGCGAAGTCGGGCTGCACCGGCAGCTCGCGCCCGCCGCGGTCCACCAGAACGGCCAGCCGCACGCTGGCCGGACGGCCGTAGTCGAACAGCTCGTTGATCACGGCGCGTATGGTGCGGCCGGTGTAGAGCACGTCGTCGAGCAGCACGATCTCGGCGCCGTTGACTTCGAACGGCAGCTGGGTCTGGCCGCCGGCGGCCAGGCCGCGCTGGGCGAAGTCGTCGCGGTGCATGGCCGAGGAGATCACGCCGGGCGCGCCGGCCAGGCCCAGGTCCTGCTGCAGCCGCTCGGCCAGCCAGGCCCCGCCCGAGGTGATGCCGACCAGCCGGGTCTGCGGGCCGCAGAGGCTGCGCACGCCGCGCAGCAGTTCGCGGTACAGGGCCTCGGCATCGAGCAACAAGGCCCCCACGCTCGGCACTGCGTGTCCTTCGCTGCCCCCCGAGGGGGCCTTCGCGCCTTGGGACGGCCCGGCGGCGCTCATCGGATTCGTCATGGGAGGCTCCTCAGAAACTGTTCAAGAATGATGCAGGCCGCCGCCGCGTCGGCGTCGCGCGCGCCGCCCTGCAGCGCCTCGGTGGTGCTGTAGCGCTCGTCCACGGGGTACACCGTCAGGCCGAAGCGGCCGTGCAGCTGGCGCGCGAAGCGCTGTGCCAGGCGGGTATTCTCGTGCGGCGCGCCGTCGGGATGGAAGGGCACGCCGACCACCAGCGCGTCGGGCTGCCATTCGCGGATGCGCGCGGCGATCTGCACGAAGCGCGCGTCGCCCTCGGCCCTGATCGTGCCCTGCGGCGTGGCGCTGCGCATCAGCCGGTTGCCCACCGCCACGCCGGTGCGCTTGAGGCCGAAGTCGAACGCGAGAAAGGTCTGGAACTGGGGCGGTACTTCGGGCGCAGCAACCGGCTGGTTCATGCGTGCCCCGCGCCCGGCGACAGCATCCAGGACTGCAATCCGAGCAGGCCCAGCGCGCGCTCGTAGCGCTGCTCGACCGGCGTGTCGAAGATGACCGCCGGGTCGGCGCCCACGGTCAGCCAGCTGTTCTCCGCGAGCTCGGACTCGAGCTGGCCCTCGCCCCAGGCCGAGTAGCCGAGCGAGACCAGCACGCGGCGCGGGCCGGCGCCGGTGGACAGGGCCTCCAGCACGTCCTTGGAGGTGGTCATCTCCAGCCCGCCCGGAATGGCCATGGTGGAGGCGTACACGGATTCGTCGGCCGGCGCGCCGCTGGCCGTCATGGGCTCGTGCAGCACGAAGCCGCGCTCGGTCTGCACCGGCCCGCCCTGGAACACCGGCGCGTCGATCAGGTCGCTGCGGCGCAACGGCAGGTCGACCTTGTCGAACAGGTTCTTGAGGCTGATGTCGCTGGGCTTGTTGATGATCAGCCCGAGCGCGCCGCGCTCGCTGTGCTCGCACAGGTAGACCACGCTGCGGGCAAACGCCTCGTCCTCCAGCCCCGGCATCGCGATCAGGAAATGATGCGTGAGGTTGGTGAGTGGAGAATCGGGGGCAGAAGGCATTTTTTGATTTTAACGGCGAACATGGACAAGCCCTTCTCCACCGGACTGATGTGGTTCCGGCGCGACCTGCGCGCCCACGACAACGCCGCGCTCTACCACGCGCTCAAGGCCTGCCGCCAGGTTCATTGCGTGTTCGTGCTGGACCGCGAGATCCTGGACGCGCTGCCGCGCGCCGACCGCCGCGTCGAATTCATACGCGAGAGCCTGGTCGAGCTCGACCAGGCGCTGCGCCGCCTGTCGGGCCAGGCCGGCGCCGGCCTGATCGTTCGCCATGCCCTGGCGCGCGAGGCCGTCCCGGCCCTGGCCCGCCAGCTGGGCGCACAGGCGGTGTTCGCCAACCATGACGACGAGCCCCAGGCCCTGGCACGCGACGCCCAGGTGCGCGGCGCCCTGGCCGAGGCCGGCATCGCCCTGCACACCGGCAAGGACCATGTGGTGTTCGAGCGCCAGGAGCTGCTGACCCAGGGCGGCCGGCCCTATGCGGTGTTCACGCCCTACAAGAACGCCTGGCTCAGAAAGCTCGACGCCTTCTACCTGCGCGCCTACCCGGTCGAGCGCCATGCCGAGGCCCTGGCCGCGCGGCCCGAGGCCCTGCGCCAGCCCGTGCCCACGCTGGCCGAATTCGGCTTCCAGACGAGCAACCTGGCCGCGCTGCGCCTGCCGGCCGGCACCCAGGGCGGCCGGGCCCTGCTGGCCGACTTCCTCACGCGCATCGCCCGCTACCAGGCCACGCGCGACTTCCCGGCCCTCAAGGGGCCCAGCTACCTCAGCACGCACCTGCGCTTCGGCACCCTGTCGATACGCGAGCTGGCGGCCCAGGCGCACGGGCGCATGGCCGAGGGCTGCGCCGGGGCCGGCACCTGGCTCAGCGAGCTGATCTGGCGCGACTTCTACGCCCAGATCCTGGCCAACTTCCCCCATGTGGTCACGGCCAGCTTCAAGCCCGAGTACGACGCGATCCACTGGGAGCAAGGCGCGCACGCGCAGCAGCTGTTCCAGGCCTGGTGCGAGGGCCGCACCGGCTATCCGCTGGTCGACGCGGCCATGGCGCAGATCAACCAGAGCGGCTACATGCACAACCGGCTGCGCATGGTGGTGGCGAGCTTCCTGGTCAAGGACCTGGGGCTAGACTGGCGCTGGGGCGAGCGCTATTTCGCCCAGCATCTCAACGACTACGAGCTCGCGTCCAACAACGGCGGCTGGCAGTGGGCCAGCTCCAGCGGCTGCGACGCCCAGCCCTGGTTCCGCATCTTCAACCCGGTCACGCAGAGCCAGAAGTTCGACGCCCAGGGCCGCTTCATCCGGCGCTACCTGCCGCAGCTGGCCAAGCTGCCAGACGCTGCCCTGCACGCGCCCTGGACCGCGCGGCCGGTGGACCTGGCCGCCGCCGGGCTGGTGCTGGGCCGCGACTATCCACAGCCGCTGGTGCAGCACGAGGCGGCGCGCGAGCGCACGCTGGCGCGCTACGCCGTGGTCAGGCGATCGGTCTCCAGCGGGGCGTAGCGGCGCACCAGGCCCAGCAGCTCCTCCTCGGAATAGGGCTTGCCGAGGTAGTGGTCGACGCCGAGCTCGCGGGCGTGCTCGCGGTGCTTGGCCGCGATGCGCGAAGTGATCATGATCACCGGCAGCTCGGCCAGGCGCGGATCGTGGCGGATGTTGCGCACCAGGTCGAAGCCATCCATGCGCGGCATCTCGATATCGGACAGCACCACGGCCGGGCGCTCCTCCTGCAGCCGCTCCAGCGCCTGCAGCCCGTCCACCGCCAGCGCCACGCGCCAGCCCTCGCGCTGCAGCATGCGCTGCATCACGCGGCGCACCGTGATCGAGTCGTCGACCACCAGCACCAGCGGCGCCTGCGCGCGCGCCTCGGCCGCCACGGCGGGCGCTGCGCCGAGCTGCTCCAGCACCTCGGGCTGGGCCTGGTCGGCGCTGAGCGCTCGCACCTGCTCGCCGTACACCGAGGCCAGGGCCACCGGGTTGTAGATCAGCGCCACGGTGCCCGAGGGCAGCACCGTCATGCCGGCCAGGCCCGGCAGGCGTGACAGCTGCGGGCCGAGGTTCTTGACCACCACTTCCTGGTTGCCTATCACCTGGTCCACGTGCATGGCCAGGCGCTGCGCCGCGCTGCGCAGGACCACCACCGGCGGCGACTTGGTCTGCGCCTCGTGGCTGCGCACCGAGGACTGCAGCAGCGCACCGGCCCAGAAGAAGGGCAGCGACTCGCCGTCGTGCGCCAGCTGGCCGCTGTTGTAGGCCTGCTGCAGCTCGCGCAGCGAGCTGCGGCGCACCAGTTCGACCACGTTGGCCGGCAGGCCCACGGTCAGCTCGCCGGCGCGCACCAGCAGCACCTGGGTCACGGCCGTGGTCAGCGGCAGCACCAGCCTGAAGGCCGTGCCCTGGCCGGGCTGGGAATGCGTCTCGATGCGCCCGCCCAGACCCTGCACCTCGGCGCGCACCACGTCCATGCCTATGCCGCGCCCCGCCAGCTCGCTCAGCGCATCGGCGGTCGAGAAGCCGGGCCGGTAGATCAGCTCGGTGGTCTCGGCCTCGCCCAGTTCCTGGTCGGCGGTGATCAGGCCCAGCAGCTGGGCCTTGGCACGGATGCGGCCGAGGTCCAGGCCGGCGCCATCGTCGCGGAACACCACCGCCACGTCGTTGCCCTCCTGGTGCAGCGCTATCGTCACGGTGCCGGCCGGCGCCTTGCCGGCCGCCTGGCGCGCTTCGGGCGACTCGATGCCGTGCGCCACGCAGTTGCGCAGCAGGTGCTCGAAGGCCGGCGTCATGCGCTCCAGCACGCCGCGGTCCATCTCGATCGCCCCGCCCGTGATGTCGAGCTTGACCTGCTTGCCGGTGTCCTTGGCGGCCTGGCGCACCACACGGTACAGGCGCTCCGAGATGCCCTCGAACTCGACCATGCGGGTGCGCAGCAGGCCGCGCTGCAGTTCGCGCGTCTGGCGCGCCTGGGCCTGCAGGTCGTCCTCGGTGGCCTGCACGGTGCGCTGCAGGGCGCGCTGCACGGTGGCCACGTCGTTGACCGACTCGGCCATCATGCGCGTGAGCTCCTGCACGCGGGTGAAGCGGTCGAACTCCAGCGGGTCGAAATTCTGCTGCTCGCCCTGCGCCTGGGCCAGGCGCGACTGCATCTGGGTCTCGGCCTGCAGCTCGACGTCGCGCAGTTGCTGGCGCAGGCGCTCGAGGTTGCCGGTCAGATCCTGCAGCGAGCCGCGCAGCTGGCCCAGCTCGGCCTCCAGCCGCGAGCGCGTGATCATGACCTCGCCGGCCTGCACCACCAGGCGGTCCAGCAGCTGGGCGCGCACGCGCACCGCCTGGCCGGCGGCGACCGAGGCCGGTACCGGCTGCAGGGCCGCCGGCAGCGCCACCGCCGAGGCAGCCAAGGCCGCCGGCGCGGCAGGCAAGGGCACGGCGGCCTGCGGCGCCGGCTCGGGGGCCGCGACCGGCGCGGGCACCGCATGGCGCAGCTGCTCGACGCTGGCCTCCATGGCGTCGAAGCGGCCCAGCAGCGGCTCGATCTGCTCGCTGGTCAGCGCCTGGCTGCCCAGGGCCTCGATCGCGGACTCCATGCGGTGGGCCTGCTCGCCCAGGCGGAAGGCGCCGGCCAGGCGGGCGCTGCCCTTGAGCGTGTGCAGGGCGCGCAGCACCTCGGCGCGCGCGCCGCTGTTGTCGGGCCGCGCCACCCACTGGCGCAGGGCGCTGCCCAGCTGCGGCATCAGCTCGCCCGCCTCTTCCTCGAAGATGGCCAGCAGCTCGGGATCGACGGCGTCGACCAGGTCGAAGTCCTCCTCGTCGACCAGGGTCACCGCCGCCGGCGATGGCTCGACCGGCGCCGCCTGGAATGCCGGCTCGACGGGCGCGGCTTCGGCCGCCGCCGGCAGCTCGCCGGTGGCCTCGAAGCGCTCCAGGGCCTCGATCAGGGCCGGGTTGGGCTCCTTGAGGAAGCCCGCGGCGAACTGGTGCAGCAGGCGCCGCAGGTCCTCCGCCACGTCGAGGAACAGCAGCGCCGGCGCCGGGCTGCCGCCGGCCTGGCCCTGCAGCCGCTCGAGCGCATGCTCGAGCCGGCGCGCCAGGCCCGACAGCGCCTCGAAACCCACGGTGGCGGAGCTGCCAGCCAGCGAATGCGCCAGTGCAACGGCCGACTCGGGCGCCGGCCGGTGCGGCTCCATGCTCCATTCGCTGAGCTCGGTCGACAGCCGGCGCGACCATTCGTCGGCCTCGTTGAGGTAGACGTTGTAGAGCGGGATGCCGATGCGCAGCGCGCCTATGCGCTTGTACTGCTCGTCCGACTCGGCTTCCGGCACCAGGGCCTCGCCGCCCGCGGCGGTGTCGGAGTCACCCAGGTCCAGCGAGAAGTCCGGCAGCGCCGAAGCCACCGGCTCGGCCGCTGCGGGCGCCTCGAACACCAGCTCGACGCCCTCCAGATCGGGCGGCAGTTCGGCCGCTGCCGGCTCGGGCATGGGCAGCGCCTCGGGCACGGGCGGCTGGGTCGCCTGAACAAAGGCCTCGAAGTCGATGTCCGAGACTTCCAGCGAAGCGGCCGGCGCCGTCTCCACCGCCTCGGGCTGCGGGGCCGGCTCGGCCGGGGGCGCTGCCGGCTCGGGCAGGCCGAGCTCCAGAGGCGGGAGCTCGAACGCGCTCGGTTCGGGCACCGCCGGGGCGGCCTCCTGCGGCGCGGGCGACGGGGGCCACACCAGGGTCTCGGCCAGCAGCGGCTCGATGGGCTGGGGCGCCAGCGCGAAGTCCAGCGTCTCCTCGTCCGGTTCGGGCAGCTGCGTGTCCGCCCAGCCCAGGGCCTCCTCCTCGTCTTCTTCGACCAGGGGCTGGGCCGCGGCCGGCGCCGTCGGCACCGGCGCGCCGGCCGGCAGGTCCAGCGGCACGCGCTTGCGCTCCAGGCGGAACAAGTCGGCGGCGCGGCTGAACATGGCGGGCTGCCAGGCCGCGTCGCGCCCGTCGGCAATGTCCTCGACCCAGCGGCCGAAGCCCTGCAGCGCCTCCTCGCACAGGCCGCCGAGCTCGGGGCTGACCGGCTTCTGCTCGGCCAGCCAGGCGTTGAGCAGCTGCTCGAGCGACCAGGCGGCTTCGCCGAAGGCGGCCAGGCCGACCATGCGCGAGCTGCCCTTGAGGGTGTGGAAGGCGCGCCTGAGCGTGGTCTGCTGCTCCAGGTCGCCCGGCGCCTGGGCCAGCGCCTGCACCGCGTCCAGCCCGGCGCTGACCACCTCGCGCGCCTCGTCCAGGAAGATCTCGCGCAGCTCGTCGTCGGCCGCGGGCGGCTCGAAGCGCGCCGGCGCCGGTTCGGGCGCAACCGGCGCGGCCTGGGGGACGGGTGCCAGCTCGGCCACCGTCGGTGCGGCGGCCGGGGATGGCTGCGCCTGGCGCCCCATCAGCGGGCGCAGCTCGCCGCGCTGGGCGTCGTAAACGAACAGCTTCTTGGCCAGCGCGGGCTGGTAGCCCAGCATATCGATCAGGAAGCCCAGCGCGCCCAGGCTGTTGCCCAGGCGTTCGTAGAGTGCCGCCGGCGGCTCGCCGGCCGCCGGCTCGACCCCCATCAGCAGCTGCTCGACGCTGTCGCGCATGCGCAGCACGGCCTGTGAGGCCTGCTCCAGCCCCAGCACGGACAGCACGCCGCGCATCTGCGACAGCAGGCCCGGCACCGCGTGCAGCGGCTGGGCCTCGGCCGGCTGGCGGAAGTACTGGTCGAGCAGTTTCTCCGCCTCGCCCAGCGTCAGGTGCAGTTCGCCCACCACCGTGCCCATGGTCTGGCGGTCGCTGACCTGGCGGTACAGCGCCTCCATCCAGGGCTCGAGCGGCGGCGCGCCGCCGCCTTCGCAGACGCGGTCCAGCCGCGCCGCGAGCCGATTGCAACGCTCGGCCAGCTCGGCGTCGCTCGGATCCAGGTCGGCCAGCATGGCCTCGAGGTAGAGCACCGAGGTGGCGACCTCCATGCCGAGCTCGGCCGAAGGCGGCCGGCCCGAGCGCAGCGTGGTCGCGCCGGCCTGGTTCAGGGCCCGGGCCAGCCCGGCGCCGCCCGGCACCAGGCGCTGCAGCGAATCGGCCACCAGGCCGAGCTGGTCCACCGCCTGCTGCAGGCGTGCGAGGTCGCCGCCGGCCAGTGCCGACCAGAGGTCCTTGAGCGCGTCGACGCGTTTGCGCGCCTGCACGCGCAGCGCGGGGTCGTATTGGCCGTAGCGCCGCTGCTCGTAGTCGCCGGGCAGGCAGCGGCCCAGGGCCCAGGCGCGGTCCAGGGCCGGCAGCAGGGCGGAGTCCGGCGCAGGCAGGGCCTGGGCGCAGAAGAACAGCAGGTCCTGCGCCAGCCGGTCCGAGACCACCGGATCGCCCTGGGCCAGGGTCGCATACTGCAGCAGGATGCGCGAGGCCGAGCGCTTGACATAGGCGTCGGCGCGCAGGGCGCCGCGGCTCAGGGCCTCGAAGAAGCCGGCGCAGATCTGCCAGAACACGCGCGGCTGCAGCGCCTGCTGGCCGCGCGCCAGGCCCAGGCTGATCTGGCCCAGCTCGGCCGCGGCCTGCAGGTCGCCGCTCTTCATGAGCTTCAGGATGCCCTGGTCCAGGCGCGCGCGCAGCGCCGGTGCGCTGGCCAGGGCCGGCTCGGACAGCGGCAGGGCCGGATCGGTCCAGCGCCAGGCCAGGGGCCAGAGGTCGGCCGGGTGGATGCGTTCGGCGCCGGCCAGCTCCTGCACCTCGCGGTAGGGCGGGAACAGGCCCACGGGCGCCACCGGCTTGCCGGCCAACACGCCTTCCAGGTACTCGATCAGGGCAAAGCCCGCCCGCTCGACGCGGCCGGCGGCGGCCTCGCTGCACTGGGCGGGCTGCTGGACGAAGCGCTGGGCTGCGGCCTCCATGGCGCGCAGCAGCCGGGCCGGCACGGCCTGGTCGGCCATCTCCAGGGCGCCGGCGGCCTGGTGCAGTTGCTGGCGCGCCAGACGCAGGGGGCCGGCGTCGACTTCCATCAGGTCGGCGCCGGCGGCGTCCGTGGTGTCGCGCACGAAGCGCCGCAGGGACTTGGTGGCGCCCTCGAGCGACTTGCGCAGCTCGTCCAGCACCCAGGCCAGGGGCCCGAGGTCGCTGGCGGCAGGGGATTCGGCGGTTTCGGCGAGGGCTTGGACGGACATGACCGTAGGGCTCCGCGGTGAAGGGGCGGCTAGGCGATCTTGAAGCGCGCCACCGACTGGCGCAGCTCCTCGGCCATGCGCGACAGCGCACGCACCTGCTCCGCGGTCGAGCGCGTGCCCTCCCCGGTCTGCTCGGTCACGGCGAAGATGTGCTGGATGTTGCCGGCCACCACGTTGGCCGAGTCCGCCTCCTGCAGGGCGGCCCTGGAGATCTGCTCGATCAGCTCGGCCAGACGGCGCGACACGCTGTCGATCTCGGACAGCGCCGTGCCGGCGTTGTCGGACAGCCTGGCGCCCTCGACCACGCCCTGGGTCGAGCGCTCCATGGCGGCCACGGCGTCCTGGGTGTCGGTCTGGATCGCCTTCACCAGGGCCGAGATCTGGCGCGTGGCGTCGGCCGAGCGTTCGGCCAGGCGCTGCACCTCTTCGGCCACCACGGAAAAGCCGCGCCCGGCCTCGCCGGCCGAGGCGGCCTGGATGGCCGCGTTCAGCGCCAGCACGTTGGTCTGCTCGGTGATGTCGGAGATCAGGTCGGTGATCTCGCCGATCTCCTGCGAGGACTCGCCCAGGCGCTTGATGCGCTTGGAGGTCTCCTGGATCTGGTCGCGGATCGCGTTCATGCCGCCGATCGCGTTCTGCACCGCATGCAGGCCCGACTCGGCGGCCTGCAGCGACTGGCGCGCCACGCGTGCCGACTCCTGGGCCTGGGAGGACACGCCGTTGATGCGCGAGGCCATGTCCAGCACCGACTGGCCGGTCTCGCGGATCTCGCGCAGCTGCTCGGTGGACACGGCCAGCAGCTCGGTCGAGGTGCTCTCCACCTGGGCCGTGGTCTGGGCCACGCGGGTCGCAGTGTTCTGCACGTTGCCGACCAGGGAGCGCAGCTCCTCCACCGTGTAGTTGACCGAGTCGGCGATGGCGCCGGTGATGTCCTCCGTCACCGTGGCCTGGTGCGTGAGGTCGCCCTCGGCCACGGTCTGCAGCTCGTTCATCAGGCGCAGGATGGCGGCCTGGTTGGCGTCGTTCACGCGCTTGGCCTCCTGCTCCTGGCGCTCGGCCTCCTGGCGCTGCTGTTCGGCGACGCCCTGGCGCTGGCGGCTGTCCTGCAGCTGTACATAGGCCACGCCGGCCGCGCACAGCAGCGCGAACAGGGCCGACAGCAGCAGCGCGGCCAGCCCCACCGGGCCCAGGCCGGTCTGCGAGGACAGGCGGCCCTGCAGTTCCTGCAGCTGGCGGCGTAGCGGCTCGCTGTCGGCAATGATGGCCGACTGGGCCTCGCGCGCCGAGACCAGGCCCTGCAGGTTGCCCAGGATGGCGCCGGCCTGGCTGCGCGTGTCCTCGTACAGCTTGATCAGTGCGTCCAGCCGCTCGCGCGCCTGGGGCTCGCGCGTGGGCGCCAGGCGCAGCTCGGCGCTGCCCTCCTTCAGGCCCAGGGCGATCTCCTTGAAGGTGTTCAGGTCCTTGCCGAGCAGGAACACGGCCTCGGGGCTCACGCCCTCCATGGTCAGGAACTCGTTGGCGGACTTGCCGATGCGCTGGGTCAGCATCACCAGCTGGCCGGCGGCCGAGATGTCGGCCGGGGCGGCGCCCTGCTGGAGCTTGAGCGCGGCCACGGTCTCGGCGATCTCGAGCAGGTCGGAGGACTGGCGGTTGATGGTGCGCAGCGCGGTGCCGACCTGGGTCAGGATCTTCTGCTGGGCCATCACAGCGTTGGCGTTCTTCTCGGCCCGCTCGACCAGCGGCGCGATGCGGGCCAGCTCCTCCTGGTCCGCGGCCGGCACGGGCTTGAGGCCCAGATCCGCGCTGCCGCCCTGCAGGCCGCGCACCGTGCGCGCCAGCACGTCGGCGCTCTCGCGCACCTCGGGGAAGGCCTGGGGGCTGCCGATCAGGGCCTGCGACACCGACTTGGCCAGGCGTTGGGACTGCATCAGCGACTGGCCGGTCGCGGCCACCTGCTGGGCCACCTGGTTGGAGCGGTTGAGCACCACGAGGGTCACCGCCGCCAGCACCAGCAGCGCCACGCCCAGCATCACCGCGAGGATGCGCTGGTGTTGGGCCACGGTGCGGCTGCCCAGCCAGGGCAGGTTCAGGCGCTGCTCGAACTCGGGCGCCTCGGGGGCCTCGGGGGCGGCGCCAGGGCGCTTGGCGGCCTCGCCGCCCTGCTCGGAAGACAGCAGCAGATCGGTGCGCGCCTGCGTGTCGGCGGCGCGGCCGCGTGCCGGACGCCCCGGCGAGCCCGCCGCGCGCGGCCGTTGACGGAACAGTTTCTTGAGAGGAGCGACGACGGACATGGGACAGCTCTTTCCGGAAAGTCAGGAACCGATGTTCAGGAACAACGGATCGCGGGACAGCGTCTGCAGGTTGATCTCCTGCCAGTGCAGGCCACCGGTGTCGGTGTAGCCGTGGCCGAAATAGGTCGGCGAGCCGGCCGGCGGCTCCCCGGAGGCGCTGAAGGCGCCGACGCCGCGCAGGCCGACCAGGCGGTCGACCAGCAGCGCACAGTTCAGGCCCAGCACGGGGTTGAGCGCGATCAGCCGGCACTGGGCCAGCGCGGCCTCGCCACGCGGCGACGCGGCGCCCTGGCGCACGAAGGCGCCGAGGTCGATCACCCCGCTGAGCGCGCCGCGCAGGTTGGCAACCCCCAGGAACCAGGGCTGGGTATAGGGCACGCGCTGCGGCGGCGTCCAGGCGAAGATCTCGCCGGCGTGGCTCAGGGGGAACAGCAGCGGCCCGCCGCCCACCTCGACCCCCAGCCACGACGCGGCCTGGCCCGAGACCCGTGCCTCCTGCAGACGGCTCGCCAGATGGCTCTGGAAGGCGCGTAGCGTGTCGCGGCTGGACATGGCCTGAGGCCTATCCCAGGGCTTTGATCTTGGCCATCAGCTCGGCCACGTCGACCGGCTTGGTGATGTAGTCCCGCGCGCCCTGGCGCATGGCCCAGACGCGGTCGGTCTCCTGGTTCTTGCTGGTGCACATGATGATGGGCACGTCGGCGTACTGCGGGTCGCGCGAGAGCGTGCGCGTGAGCTGAAAGCCGTTCTGCCCCGGCATCACCACGTCCATCAGGATCAGGTCCGGCTTCTCGTCGACGATGCGGCGCATCGCGTCCTCGGCGTTCTCCGCCGTCCTGACCGACAGTCCGTGCTTTTGCAGCGCGCCGGACAGGAACATCAACTCGGTCTTGGAATCATCCACGACCAACACCTTGTGGATCGGCATCAGACCCCTCCTTCCTGGGCATCATGCTTGGCACCGAACTGCCGCACGGCCTGCAGCAGCTGGTCCTTGGTAAACGGCTTGGTCAGGTAGTGCTCGGAGCCGACCATGCGGCCGCGCGCCTTGTCGAAAACACCGTCCTTGGAGGACAGCATGATCACGGGCACCGCGGCGAAGGAGGCGTTGCGCTTGATGATGGCGCAGGTCTGGTAACCGTCCAGACGCGGCATCAGGATGTCGCAGAAGATCAGATGCGGCTTGCAGTCGTTGACCTTGGCCAGGGCGTCGAAGCCGTCCTCGGCCAGGAACACCTGGTACCCCCCCTGCTTGAGGAAGATCTCGGCGCTGCGCCGGATGGTGTTGCTGTCGTCGACGACCAGCACCCTCAAATCCGATCCCGTAGCATCCACTTGCCGCCACTCCCTGTTCTACGCCAGCGGGCCAGGCCCGGCCGGCGTTCTGTTTGCTTATTCTGTTCGGGCCATCTGCTCTGGCGTCAGATTTGGACCATCTCGAAATCTTCCTTGCGCGCGCCGCACTCGGGGCAGGTCCAGTTCATCGGCACCTGGACCCAGGGCGTTCCGGGTTCGATGCCATGGTCTGGTGCGCCTTCGGCCTCATCGTAAATCCAGCCGCAGATCAGGCACATCCAGGTTTTCGTTTCAGTCACAGCAGTCACAGCTAAAAAGACCTTCGCATAGAATGCAGCGATTGTATCCAGGGTGTGTCACGCGCTGAACGGGCAAGCGCACGAGGTAGCCAAGGCGCAGGACCTGAGGCCGTCATCATGCCCCAACCGATGTCTCTGACTGGCCTATGACAAACCCCAAGCTTGCCACACAGGATGCCGACGTAGCCGGGGATGCCGACCCCGGCGAGGCCAACCCGCCCTGCGTGCTGGTGTTCAACGCGTCCGACCCTAGCGGCGCCGGCGGCCTGGCGGCCGACACCCTGGCCATCGCCTCGGTGGGCGCCCACGCCCTGCCCGTGGTCACGGGCGCCTACGTGCGCGACACCGCGGAGATCTTCGATTTCGTCGTGTTCGAGGAAGACAGCGTGTCCGAGCAGGCGCGCGCCATCCTCGAGGACGTGCCGGTGCAGGTGATCAAGGTCGGCTTCGTCGGCAGCCCGGAGAGCCTGGGCACCATCGCCGAGCTGGCCAGCGACTACGCCGACCTGCCCCTGATCGCCTACATGCCCGACCTGTCCTGGTGGACCGAGGACCAGATCGACCTGTATCTCGACGCGTTCCGCGAACTGCTGCTGCCGCAGGCCACGGTGTTGGTCGGAAACCACAGTACCCTGTGGCGCTGGCTGCTGCCGGACTGGTCCGGCGAGAAAAGCCCCGGCCCGCGCGACCTGGCCAAGGCCGCGGCCGAGATGGGCGTGCCCTACA
This sequence comes from Ramlibacter sp. 2FC, assembly GCF_005503345.1. Taxonomy (NCBI): domain Bacteria; kingdom Pseudomonadati; phylum Pseudomonadota; class Betaproteobacteria; order Burkholderiales; family Comamonadaceae; genus Ramlibacter; species Ramlibacter sp. 2FC. The sequence goes on along the minus strand of NZ_SCMM01000031.1, from coordinate 26,252 downwards.
CCCTGGTGACCGGCATCCCGCTGCCCGACCAGCATGTGGACAACGTGCTGGCCACGCCGCAGACGGTGCTGGGCAGCGAGAAGTTCGAGCGCATCGAGGCCACCTTCACCGGCGCCGGCGACACCTTGTCGGCCGCCCTCGCCGCCCTGATCGCCACCGGCAACGACCTGACGGCGGCCAGCGGCGAAGCCCTGCACTACATGGACCGCTGCCTGGACGCGGGCTTTCGCCCCGGCATGGGCCACGCCTTGCCGGACCGCCTGTTCTGGGCCCTGCCCGAGGCCGACGAGGACGCCCCCGACGAGCCGCCGGTGCCCGACCTGTTTCCCCCGCCTTTCAATGAAACCAAACACTGACCTGAACGAAGCCCTGTTCGAGCGCGCACGCCGCGTGATCCCCGGCGGCGTGAACTCCCCCGTGCGCGCCTTCCGCGCCGTCGGCGGCACCCCGCGCTTCGTGCGACGCGCCCAGGGCGCCTACTTCTGGGACGCCAACGACCAGCGCTTCATCGACTACATCGGCTCCTGGGGCCCGATGATCCTGGGCCACGGCCATCCGGCCGTGCTCGAGGCGGTGCAGAAAGCGGCGGTCGACGGTTTCTCCTTCGGCGCGCCGACCGAGCGCGAGATCGAGCTGGCCGAGGCCATCCTCGCGCTGGTGCCGTCCATGGACATGGTGCGCCTGGTCAGCTCGGGCACCGAGGCCGGCATGAGCGCGATACGCCTGGCGCGCGGCGCCACCGGGCGCAACAAGATCGTCAAGTTCGAGGGCTGCTACCACGGCCACGCCGACGCCCTGCTGGTTAAGGCCGGCTCGGGCCTGGCGACCTTCGGCAACCCGACCAGCGCCGGCGTGCCGGCCGAGGTGGTGCAGCACACCCTGGTGCTCGAATACAACAACATCGCCCAGCTCGAGCAAGCCTTCGCGCTGCACGGCGCCGACATCGCGGGCCTGATGATCGAGCCGATCGCCGGCAACATGAACTTCGTGCGCGCCAGCCTGCCCTTCATGCAGCGCTGCCGCGAGCTGTGCACGCAGCACGGCGCGCTGCTGGTGTTCGACGAGGTCATGACCGGCTGCCGCGTCGCGCTGGGCAGCGCGCAAAGCGTCTACGCCCGGGACCTGCCCGGCTTCGCGCCCGACCTCACGGTGCTGGGCAAGGTGATAGGCGGCGGCATGCCGCTGGCGGCCTTCGGCGGCCGGCGCGCCGTGATGGAGCAGCTCGCGCCGCTGGGGCCCGTCTACCAGGCCGGCACCCTGTCGGGCAACCCGGTGGCTACGGCCTGCGGCCTGGCGACGCTGCGCGAGATCGGCCGGCCCGGCTTCTTCGAGGCCTTGTCGCGCAAGACCCGTTCGCTGGTCGACGGCCTGGCCGCCGCCGCCGCGGCCGAGGGCGTGGCCTTCAGCGGCGACTGCGAGGGCGGCATGTTCGGCTTCTTCCTGCTGCCCGAGCTGCCGCAGAACTACGCCCAGGTGATGAAGACCGAGGGCGCGAGGTTCAACACCCTGTTCCACGGCCTGCTGGCACGCGGCGTCTACATCGCGCCAGCGCTCTACGAGGCCGGCTTCGTCAGCGCGGCGCACAGCGAGGAGGACATCGCAGCCACGGTGGCGGCGGCGCGCGAGGTGTTCCAGACGCTGAGGGGCTGAACGCTGCCAAGGGGCCCCTGCGGCCGTGGCAGCATGTCCGCCGTCAGCAGGGATTTCGGGACACCGGCGTCCGATCCAGGCTGGGCGCAGACGGGGGCGGGGATGAGTCTGAACGACGCATACGGGGTTCGGCGGCGCGATCGGTCGACGCGGCCTGGGCGGCGGCCGCGCTGGCCAGGCCTGGCCGCGTTCTGCCTGCTGGCCAGTCTGGCCGGCACGGGCGCGGCGCGCGAGGTGCGTGTCGGCGTCTATCAGAACCCGCCCAAGATCTTCAGCGACGAGCGCCAGCGGCCGGCCGGCATCCTGGTCGACCTGCTGCGCGAGATGGCCACGCGCGAGTCCTGGGAGCTGGTCTTCGTGCGCTGCGAATGGCAGGCCTGCCTGGAGCAGCTGAGCCAGGGCCGCATCGACCTGATGCCGGACCTGGCCTACACCGAGGAGCGCAGCCGGCGCTACGACTTCCACCGCACCCCCGCGCTGCACAGCTGGTCGCAGATCTACCACCGCGCGGGCGTGCCGATCGACTCCATCCTCGACCTGCGGGGCAAGCGCATCGCCCTGCTGGCCGGCAGCGTGCAAGAGCAGAGCCTGCGGGCCATGCTGCTGGGCTTCGACATTTCCTTCGAGGTCGTGCCCGTGGCTTCGCTGGATGCCGCGTTCCAGCTCGCCGCCTCGGGCCAGGCGGACGCGGCCGTCGCAAACTACCATTTCGGCGCCTTCCGGGCGGCGGCCCACCAGCTGGTCGAGACCGCCATCGTGTTCCAGCCCTCGCGCCTGTTCTACGTCACCGCGCCGGGGAGCAACCCGGACCTGCTGGCGCGCATCGACGCCCATCTCTCGGCCTGGCAACAGGATGCCGGCTCGCCCTACTACGCCACGCTCAAGCGCTGGGGCACGCAGGCGCCGCAGGCCCTGGTGCCGGCCGGGCTGCGCAACGCCCTGGCGGCCCTGGCCGTGCTGGGCCTGTTGCTGGCCGGCGGCGTGCTGTTGCTGCGGCGCCAGGTCCGCACCAAGACGCGCGAGCTCCAGGCGGTGAACCGCCAGCTGGAGGCCACGCTGAACGCCGTGCCCGACCTGCTGTTCGAGGTCGACCTCGAGGGGCGCTACCTCGACGTGCGCGCGACGCGCCCCGAGCATCTGGCCGCGCCCGCCGAGACCCTGCTGGGCCGCACCATGCGCGAGGTGCTGCCCGAGGAGGCGGCCAACACCTGCCTCGAGGCGCTGCGCGAGGCCAACGAGACCGGCCATTCGGCCGGCCGGCAGGTCGAGTTGCCTCTCGCGCCGGGGCCGGCCTGGTTCGAGCTCTCGGTCACGAAGAAGCCCGTCGAGGCCGGCCATGCGCCGCGCTTCATCGTGCTCTCGCGCGACGTGACCGACCGCCACCAGGCCGAGCAGCGCATTCGCCAGCTCGCCCATTTCGACCCGCTGACCGGCCTGCCCAACCGCACGCTGTACCAGGACCGCTTTCGCCAGGCGCTCAGCCGCGCACAGCGCCATGGCGAACCGCTGGCCGTGATGTTCCTCGACCTCGACGATTTCAGGAACATCAACAACAGTTTCGGCCACGAGGTCGGCGACCAGCTGCTGCGCGAAGTCGGCCACCGCCTGCAAGGACAGCTGCGCGCCGAGGATTCGGCGGTGCGCGTCGGCGGCGACGAGTTCGTCATGGTGCTGCCGAACACCGATGCCGACGGCGCCGCGCGCACCGCGAGCAAGCTGCTAGAGGCCGTCGCCCGGCCCTACGCGATCGGGCCGCACGAAATCAGCGAGTCCGCATCGATCGGCATCGCCATGTACCCGCAGGACGGCACCGACATGGACACCCTGTCCCGCCATGCCGATGCGGCGATGTACCAGGTCAAGCATGCCGGGCGCAATGGACTGCGCTTCTTCACGCTCGAGCTTCAGGCACGCTCGGCGCGCACGCTGCGGCTGGCGAACGCCTTGCGCCCGGCCCTGCAAGGCCGGCAGCTCGCGCTGCACTATCTGCCGCAGCTGTCGCTGGTCGACCAGCACGTGTGCGGAGCCGAGGCCCTGCTGCGCTGGGACCACCCCGAGCTCGGTGCGATCGGGCCGCTCGAGCTCGTCGCGGTCGCCGAAGCCAGCGGCCTGATGCTCGAGCTCGCCGAATCGGTGCTGCGCCAGGCGATCGCGCAGGCACAGCACTGGATCGGCCTGGGCCTGTGCCCGGCGCAGGTCTCGGTCAACCTGTCGGCGGCTCAGTTCGCCCACCCGGAGCTGCCCGAACTCGCGGCGCGCCTGCTCGCCAAGTCCGGTCTGCCGGCGGCCTGCCTGACGCTCGAGATCACCGAGTCGGCCCTGCTGGCCGACGCGCAGGCGGCGATCAAACGCATGGAGCGGCTGGCCGAGCACGGCATCCGCGTCGCGATCGACGACTTCGGCACCGGTTATTCGTCGGTGGGCGAGCTCAAGCGGCTGCGGCTGGACAGTCTGAAGATCGCCCCGTCCTTCGTGCGTGGCGTCGGCGACAACCCGGACGCAAGGGCCGTCGTCTGCGCCATCGTCAACCTGGCGCGCGGCCTGGGCCTGCGCACCGTGGCCGAGGGCGTGGAAAGCGCCGAGCAGCTCGACTTCCTGCGCCGCCAGGGCTGCGACGAGGCCCAGGGCTACCACATCAGTCCGCCGCTGCCGCCCCAGGCCTTCGAGGCCTATCTGCGGCGCATGGCCGGCAGCCCGAACCCGGCCTGAGGCGCGCGCGGGCGCTCAGTGGCGGAAATGCCGCACGCCGCTGAACACCATGGCCACGCCGCGCTCGTCGGCCGCGTCGATGACCTCCTGGTCGCGCATCGAGCCGCCGGGCTGGATCACGCAGCTCGCGCCAGCGTCGACCACCACGTCCAGGCCGTCGCGGAACGGGAAGAAGGCGTCGCTCGCCACCGCCGTGCCCGCCAGCGACAGCCTGGCGTGCTCGGCCTTGATGCTGGCGATGCGCGCCGAGTCGAGGCGGCTCATCTGGCCGGCGCCCACGCCCATGGTCATGCCGTTCTTGCAGAACACGATGGCGTTGCTCTTGACGTACTTGGCCACCTTCCAGGCGAACAGCAGGTCCTGCAGCTGCTCGGGCGTGGGCTGCTTGCGGGTCACGACCTTGAGCTCGGCCATGGTCAGCTCGCGGTTGTCGGCCGTCTGCAGCAGCAGGCCCGAGCCGACGCGCTTGGCGTCCATGGCGTTGCGGCCGTTCTCCCAGTCGGTCCTGCCGCCCACGCCGGATGCCCCTGCGCCAGCGCCGGATGCCCCTGCGGTAGCGGGCAGCGCGATCTTGAGCAGGCGCACGTTGACCTTGCCCTTGAACACCTCGAGCGCCTCGGCCGTGAAGTCGGGCGCCATCAGCACCTCGACGAACTGCTTGCTGACCTGCTGCGCGGCCGCGCCGTCGAGCGGGCGGTTGAAGGCGATGATGCCGCCGAAGGCCGAGGTCGGGTCGGTCTGGAAGGCCTTGCCGTAGGCCTCGAGCGGGTCCTTGCCCACCGCCACGCCGCAGGGGTTGGCGTGCTTGACGATGACGCAGGCCGCGGCCTGGGAAGGGTCGCCATTCGCTCCCGTGTCGAAGCTCTTGACGCATTCCCAGGCCGCGTCGGCGTCGGCGATGTTGTTGTAGGACAGCTCCTTGCCCTGCAACTGCTGCGCCGTCACCAGCGAACCGGGCGCCGGATAGAGGTCGCGGTAGAAGGCGGCCTGCTGGTGCGGGTTCTCGCCGTAGCGCAGGTCCTGCAGCTTGACGAAACGGCCGTTGCTCTGCGCCGGGAACAGCGAGCGCAGCGGCGCCGGCTGGCCCTGGCTGGCCTCGAAGTCGATCGCCGACAGGTAGTCGCTGATCGCGCCGTCGTACTGGCTGATGCGGTTGAAGGCGGCCACCGAGAGCGCGAAGCGCAGCTTGTCGGACAGCTTGCAAGAACCGGTCGCATGCGTTGCCTTGAGCTCGGCCAGCACGGCCGGGTACTGCGAGGCGTCGGTCAGCACGCCCACGTCCTTCCAGTTCTTGGCCGCGCTGCGCACCATGGCCGGGCCGCCGATGTCGATGTTCTCGATCGCGTCCTCCAGCGTGCAGCCGGGCTTGGCCACCGTGGCCTCGAAGGGGTAGAGGTTGACCACCAGCAGGTCGATGGTGTCAATGCCGTGCGCCTTCAGCGCCGCCATGTGCTCGGGCAGCTCGCGGCGCGCCAGCAGGCCGCCGTGCACCTTGGGATGCAGGGTCTTGACGCGGCCGTCCAGCATCTCGGGGAAGGCCGTGACTTCGGCCACCTCGGTCACGGGCAGGCCCTGTTCGGCCAGCAGTTTGGCGGTGCCGCCGGTGGAGATCAGCTTGATGCCCAGGGCGTGCAGCGCCTGCGCGAATTCAACGATGCCGGTTTTGTCGGAGACGGAGATCAGTGCGTTCATGAAAAGAGGTGACCTCTGACGGTCACTTGAGGAGTTTGTGTTCCAGGAGTTTCTTGCGCAGGGTGTTGCGGTTCAGGCCCAGCCATTCGGCGGCCTTGGACTGGTTGTGGTCGGCCTGAGACATGACCACTTCAAGCAGCGGCTTCTCGACCACCTTGACCAGCATCTCGTACATGCCGTCGGGCTCGGTTCCCCGCAGGTCCTTGAAATAGCCCTCCAGGCTGTGGCGCACGCATTCTTCAATGTGCTTCTTGCTCATACGGTCGCATCCATAGGTTCTTGTTCTGTGTTCGTGCAGGGGCTCGCGGGCAGGCGGTCCATCAGCTGCGCCAGGCCGTCCAGGTAGTCGGCCACCGCCTGCAGCTGCTGGCCGGCTTCGTCCAGCGCATTCATGCGCGTGCGGAAGGCCTCGCCGCCGGGCAGCTCGCGCAGGTACCAGCCAATGTGCTTGCGCGCCGAGCGCACGCCGGTGAACTCGCCGTACAGGCGGTAATGGTCCTGCAGGTGATCGAGCAGGGCGCGGCGCAGCTCGGCCACCAGCGGCGGTGCCAGCAGCTCGCCGGTGGCCAGGAAATGGCCGATCTCGCGGAAGATCCAGGGCCGGCCCTGGGCCGCGCGGCCAACCATCAGCGCGTCGGCCCCGGTCGCCGCCAGCACCTCGCGCGCCTTGTGCGGCGAGTCTATGTCGCCATTGGCCACCACCGGCACGCGCACCGCGGCCTTGACCGCGGCGATGGTCTCGTACTCGGCCTGGCCACGATAGCCCTGCTCGCGCGTGCGGCCGTGCACCGTGATCATCTGCACGCCGGCGCTCTCGGCCGCACGCGCCAGCGCCACGGCATTGCGCTGTGCCTGGCACCAGCCGGTGCGCATCTTCAAGGTGACCGGCACGCCGCGCGGCGCGCAGGCCGCCACCACGGCCTCGACGATGGACAGCGCCAGCGCCTCGTCCTGCATCAGCGCCGAGCCGGCCCATTTGTTGCAGACCTTCTTGGCCGGGCAGCCCATGTTGATGTCGATGATCTGCGCGCCGCGGTCCATGTTGTAGGCCGCGGCCTCGGCCATCATGGGCGCGTCGGTGCCGGCGATCTGCACCGCGATCGGCCCCGGCTCGCCCTCGTGGTTGGCACGGCGCGAGGTCTTGAGGCTGTTCCACAGATCGCGCCGCGAGGTCACCATCTCGCTCACCGCGTAGCCCGCGCCGAACTGGCGGCACAGCTGGCGAAACGGCCGGTCGGTCACGCCGGCCATGGGCGCGACGAACAAGGCGTTCGGCAGTGAATAGGGGCCGATCTGCATGAAGCTGGGGAACGGGGTGGCTTGGTTTGGCGCGACGCCGGGACAGAAGGGTTGCGATTGTACCTGCTCAAAATTTCAGCAAATGAAAGACGTTGCCCTGGCGGCACAAGGGGAAAACCGGAGGGGGCTTGCAAGCCTGGTGCAAGAAAAGCGTCGCAAGCCCTGGCTGACGGGGCCTGCCGCTACACTTGTTGCATCCATGGACACTTGGCTGCAGCCCCTGCTCTCTCTCCTGGCCCTGCCCCAGTATGGCCTGAGCACCCTGTTCCTGGTCGCCTTCGTCTCGGCCACGCTGCTGCCCATGGGCTCGGAGCCGGCGCTGTTCGGCCTGGTCAAGCTCAACCCTGAGCTGTTCTGGCCCGGCGTTCTGGTCGCCACCGCCGGCAACACCCTGGGCGGGGCCGTGAGCTGGTGGATGGGCTTGGGCGCGCACCGCATGGTGGACCGCGTGCGCCATTCGCCCACCCACCTGAGGGCGCTGGACTGGCTGGAGCGGCTGGGCCCCAAGGCCTGCCTGCTGTCCTGGCTGCCCGCGGTCGGCGATCCGCTGTGCGCCGTGGCCGGCTGGCTCAAGCTGCCGTTCTGGCCCTGCATGGTCTACATGGCCATCGGCAAGTTCATGCGCTACCTGGTCATGACGGCCGGCCTGCTGTGGGCCTTTCCCGGCGTCATAGGCCACGGCGGCTGAAGCCGCCTCAACCAGTCTTCTCCGGCGGCAGCAGGGCCGCCCAGTCCACCGCCTCGCGCGTGTCCACGAACACGGCCTGCGCGCGCTCTTCCTCGTCCAACGGCTCGCGATGGGCCAGCTGCGACTGCAGCACGGCCTCGTCGGCCTCGGAGGCATCGCCACCCGCCAGGGCGCGGCTGCGCACGCGCTCGCGCAGCAGCGCCTCGGGCGCCTCGAAGGCCAGGATCAGGCAGGACACTCCGAGCTCGCGGGCCTGGGCCCGGAACGCGGAACGCTGCGCGCGGTGCAGGAAGCTCGCGTCCACCAGCACCGGCCAGCCGGCGGCCAGCAATTCGCGCGCAAGCAGCGCCAGGCGCGCGTAGGTGCGGCGCGAGGCCTCGGCGGTGTAGATGCCCGGCCCGGCCAGGCCGGCGCTAGAGGCCTCGGGCGGCAGGCCGAACAGGCGCTTGCGCTCCACGTCGGCACGCAGGCGCACCAGGCCGCGTGACTCGACCAGGGCCTGGCTCTGGCTGCTCTTGCCCGAGCCCGAGACGCCGCAGGTCAGCCACAGCCGCGGCTCGCGTTCGCGCGTGAACTGCGCGGCCAGGCCCAGGTAAGCCCCAAGCTCCTGCGCCGCCGCCTGGCGCGCCTGGCCAGTCAGCTGCGCCAGACGCAAGCCCGCCACCCGTGCGCGCACCAGGGCGCGGTAGACCAGGTAGTAGGGCAGCAGGCGCAGGCCCGCGTAGTCGCCGGTCTGCTCGAGCCAGGCGTTGAGCAGGCGCCAGGCCAGATCCGCGCGGCCGCGCGCCTGCAGGTCCATCAGCACGAAGGCCAGGTCGGCCATCACGTCGATCCAGCGAAAGCGCGGGTTGAACTCGATCGCGTCGAACAGCTGCGGCTCGCCGTCGACCAGCACCAGGTTGCCCAAGTGCAGGTCGCCATGGCATTCGCGCACCCGGCCCTGCGCCAGGCGCTGCGCGAACAGCCCCTCCAGGGCCTGGCCCTGGGCCTCGGTCCAGCGCGCCACCTGGTCCAGCGTGGCCGCGAGCGCCGGGTCCGCCAGTTGATGGACCGGCTCGCCGAGCGGGGCCACGACCTGCCGGACCACGCTGCGCACCGTCTCGGGCTTGCCGAACTCGCCATCGGCCGGCGCCACGGCCGCCGCGGCATGAAAGTGCGCGAGCTGCCTGGCCAGCCGGTCGACCTGCTCCGGCCGCAGGCGGCCCTGCTCGATCAGCCGGCTCAGCAGCGCTTCCTGGTCGAAGCGCCGCATCTGCACCGCCCAGTCCAGCACCGGCCCATCGCCACCCATGCGCGGCGCCCGGGCCTGGCCGGTGACCGGCACCACGCCGAGGTAGAGTCCGGGCGCGGCGCGGCGGTTGATGCGCAGCTCCTCCTCGCAGGCCGCGCGGCGCAGGGCCTGCGTGCTGTAGTCGAGGAAGTCGAGCTTGAGCGGCTTCTTGAGCTTGTAGGCGTAGTCGCCAGCCAGCAGCACCCAGGAGATATGGGTCTCGATGCGTTGCACATCGGACGCGGGATGGGGGAAGGCCTGCGGGCTGCGCTGCAGGCGCTCGATCAGGCACTGGCTGCTGGCCAGTGGGTCGATGGCCGTCGCGCGCTTTTTCATGGGTCAGGCGCCTTGGCTGACAGTCCTTCAACGGTAGAACTGAGGTATCGCGCGAACCATGAATGCGTCGAACAGCGGGACCGTGAATGCCATGTCGCCGTGCGCAGGGCTGTAGATCATTCCCTTCTTGATCAGCTTTGCCCGTACCGGCCCAAGGCTGTTCACCTTGACGCCCAGGGTTTCCGCGATATCGCCGGTGCGATGGTCGCACGGCCCCAGTTCGGCCATCGCGCGCAGGAAGTTTTTTTCGCTTGGCGTCAACCGCTCATAGCGGACACGAAAGAAATTCGCATCGAGCCGGCGGATGACGGTGGCGGTCGCGGTGTTCACGATGTCCAGTGTGATCGGGCTGGATGGCGCCATATTCCACGCCTGATAGCCCCACTCTTGCAGGAAGTAGGGGTATCCCTTGGTCAACCGGAATATTTCGTGCAGCGCATCTTCCTCGAAGCTGACGCCGGCGTCGCGGGCGGGATCCTGCAGGGCCTTCGCCGCATCCGCTTCTGAAAGCGCGCCGATGTCGGGGAAGCTGAACAGTCGCTCGGCGTAGGACTTCGACTCGCCCGCCAGTCCCGGGAGAATCGGCAGGCCGGCGCCCACCAGCACCATCGGGAGCTGACGCTGCTGCACCTTGTGCATGGCCATGATCAAGGCGCCCAGTTCCTTGTGGTTGAAGTACTGGATTTCATCGATCAGCAGCGCCACCGAACTGTTGCGCTCCGCCGCCGCCTCGGCCACTGCGACGAACAGATTGGGAAGGTCGATTTCGAGATCGCCGCTGTCGGCCGCCCCTTTTTCCGGCTCGATATCCAGCCCGATGTCGACATCACCAAAGCTCAGCTTGATCGAGCCGATGAAGCTGCGCAAAACAGCCAAGCCCCGCTTGACCTTGTCGCCCGCCCCGGCGGCCCGATCGAGATCGAACAGCAGCCGTCGCAGATAGGGCGCAAGCAGCGGTCCCAGCCGCTTGTCTTCATGCGCCTCGACGGCAATCGTGCGGTAGCCTCCGGCATCGGCGAGACGCTCGATCTCGTTCAGCAGCACCGTCTTGCCGACGCCGCGCAGTCCGGTCAGCAGCATGCTTTTCTCCGACCGTCCTATCTTGATGCGGCCAAGCAGTACGCGTGCCTGGTCAAGCACCGGCTCACGCCCCACGAGTTCGGGCGGGGGCGACCCGGCACCGGGCGAGAAAGGGTTCTTGATCTGGTCCACGGGCGAATTCTAGTCATTTATACCCATGTATATCCAATTCTTTTTATAGATTGATATACACAGGTAGAAAGCCCTCACCTCACCCTGGGATGCAGGACTGGGTCATCGAGCCCAATCCCATGTCCATTCACGCCCATTTCGGGCGTCACACGTTGAACAGGAAGTTCATCACGTCGCCGTCCTTGACGACGTACTCCTTGCCTTCGCTGCGCATCTTGCCGGCGTCCTTGGCGCCCTGCTCGCCCTTGCAGGCGATGAAGTCATCGTAGGCGATGGTCTGGGCGCGGATGAAGCCGCGCTCGAAGTCGCCGTGGATCACGCCGGCCGCCTGCGGCGCGGTGTCGCCGATGTGGATGGTCCAGGCGCGCACTTCCTTGACGCCGGCGGTGAAGTAGGTCTGCAGGCCCAGCAGCTTGAAGGCGGCGCGGATCAGGCGGTTCAGGCCGGGCTCGTCCTGGCCCATCTCGGCCAGGAACAGGGCGCGGTCCTCGTCGCTCATGTCGGCCATGTCGGCCTCGATCTTGGCGCAGATCGCGACCACGGGCGCGTTCTGCGTGGCGGCGTACTCCTTCAGGCGGTCGAGGAAGGGGTTGTTCTCGAAGCCGTCTTCGCTGACGTTGCCGACGAACATGGCCGGCTTGGCCGTGATCAGACACAGGGGCTTGAGCAGCACCTGTTCTTCCTTGGACAGCTCCACGGTGCGCACCGGCCTGCCCTGGTCGAGCGCGGCCTGTACCTTGCCCAGCACCTGCACCAGCTTGGCGGCCTCCTTGTCGTTGCCCGACTTGGCGGCCTTGGTGTAGCGCTGCAGGCTCTTTTCAACGGTGGCCAGGTCGGCCAGGCAGAGCTCGGTCTGGATCACCTCGATGTCGGCAATCGGGTCCACCTTGCCGGCCACGTGGATCACGTTCTCATCCTCGAAGCAGCGCACCACGTTGACGATGGCGTCGGTCTCGCGGATATGGGCCAGGAACTGGTTGCCCAGGCCCTCGCCCTGGCTGGCGCCCGCCACCAGGCCGGCGATGTCGACGAACTCCACGATGGCCGGCACGATGCGCTCGGGGTGGATGATCTCGGCCAGCTTGCCCAGGCGCGGGTCGGGCACCTCGACCACGCCGACGTTGGGCTCGATGGTGCAGAACGGGTAGTTCTCGGCGGCGATGCCGGCCTTGGTCAGGGCGTTGAAGAGGGTGGACTTGCCGACGTTGGGCAGGCCCACGATGCCGCATTGGAGGCTCATGGCGGGGCTTTCAGGAAATCTGAGGGTAACCGGTCATTTTACTGGCGCCCACGCTGGGCGCCGAACCGTCAGTCGAAGCGGAAGTCCGCCGCCACGGCCTGGCCCACGCGCAGCAACTGGCCGTCGCCCTGCAGCACGATGGCGTTCATGCCGAAGCTGATGGCGCCATCGAGGCGCGGGTCCTGGCGGTAGGCCTGCAGCGCGTCGCCCACGGCCGGGTTGGAAAGCGCCGTGGCCGGGTCGATGTTGGGAATGGGGCAGCGCGCGCAGGGCTTGACGGGCTTGAGCCGCGCCTCGCCCGCCTCGGTGGCGATGCGCAGCAGGTCCACGCGGTCCTCGTCGTGCGCCTCGACGCCGGCCAGCACCAGGTTGGGCCTGAAGCGCTCTATGCCGACCGGGGCTTCCCCGGCGGCGGCCAGGCGCTGGTTGAGGCCCTCCAGCGAGGCCTCGCTGGCCACCAGCAGGGGGAAGCCGTCGCTGAACTGGTTCGGCGCCTCCAGGCCGCCGGTCCATTTCAAGCTGGACAGGCGGCGGTGCTCGGGATCGAAGCGCACCAGGCGCAGCTTCTGACCGAGGAAATCGCTGAACCACTGCGCGGCCACCTCGCCCATGTCGTAGGCGGCGACCTCGTCGTCCCACACCCGCGCACGGGCAGGCTGCTCGACGGCGTCTATGGCCAGGTGCAGCGCCAGCATGCCGGGCGCGCGCAGCACGATCTCCAGGGTCTTGAGCTGGGGGCGTATCAGCGCCATGCGCGGCAGCTCGCGCTGGCTGACGAAGCGGCCCTGGGCGTCGACCACCATCCAGGCGCGGTCCAGGTCCAGGCCGGCGTCGGTCAGCACGGCCTCGTGCAGCTCCACGCCGGCGCAGGACTTGACGGGGTAGACGAACAGGCGCGACAGGGTGGCCTGGACTTCGGCCGCGGCGGGGATGGCTGTGGAACTCACGGTGGCAGTCCTTTGCATGGGTCGGAACGGACAGCGGGCCGGCGTGACGCAGCACGGAGCCGCCGAGGCCCGATTGTGCCCGCCTCCTACAATCCCCCGCATGGCACACCACCATGACATCTGTATTCGCGGGGCCGGCATCGTGGGCCGGGCCCTGGCCCTGCTGCTCGCGCGCGAGCGCCTGCACGTGGGCCTGCTCGGCGCCGGCCAGCCCACGGCCGAGGGCCACGGCGACGTGCGCGCCTACGCGCTCAACGCCAGCGCGCGCGCCCTGCTCCAGGCGCTGCGCTGCTGGCCCGAAGGCGATGCCGCCACGCCCGTGCTCGAGATGCAGGTGCACGGCGACCGCGGCGGCCAGGTCGCGTTCAGCGCCGCCGCCCAGGGCGTGGAAGCCCTGGCCTGGATCGTCGACGTGCCGGCGCTGGAGGCGCGGCTGGCCGAGGCCGTGCGCTACCAGCCGCTGATCGAGAGCCTGGACGCGCCCGTTCCTGCGGCGCTGACCGTGGTCTGCGAGGGCCGCGCCAGCCGCACGCGCGCCGAGCTCGGCGTGGACTTCGAGATCACGCCTTACCCGCAGCACGCGATCGCCACGCGCCTGGCCTGCGAGCGCCCGCACGGCCAAGTGGCCCGGCAATGGTTCAGCGAGCGTGGCGAGATCCTGGCCTTGCTGCCGCTGGGCGGGCCGGCCGGGAACTCCGTGGCCGTGGTCTGGTCTGTCCTGCAGGAGCGCGTGCCCGAGTTGATGGCGCTCGCGCCCGAAGAATTTGCCATGCAGCTCGAAACCGCCAGCCAGCACAGCCTGGGTGCCCTGAAACTGATCGCCGAGCGCGCCGCCTGGCCGCTGCAGCTGGCGCGCGCGACGCGCTGGGTCGGCCGCAGCGCCGAAGCTCAGGCCTGGGCGCTGGCCGGCGACGCGGCCCATGCGGTGCACCCGCTGGCCGGCCAGGGCCTGAATCTGGGGCTGGGCGACGCCGCGGCGCTGGCCGAGGTGCTGCGCGGGCGCGAATACTGGCGCAGCGTAGGCGACCTCAAGCTGCTGCGCCGCTACGAGCGCGCGCGCCAGGCCGAAGTGCTCGGCATGGGCCTGGCCACCGACGGGCTGCAGCAGCTGTTCTCGCTCGCCGGCGACCCCTGGGCCGCGCTGCGCAACTGGGGCATGAGCGGCTTCGAGCGCAGCGGGCCCCTCAAGGCCTGGGTGGCGCGCCGCGCCATGGGCCTCAATTGAACACAGGAAAGAAGCCAAGCACCATGAAACCCGTCAAGACCGCCTTGGCCGCCCTGGCCCTGTGGCTCGCCTTCGGCGCGTCGGCCCAGGAAGCCGCGATCCGCAAGAACCTGGCCGAGCGCCTGCCCAACCTGCCCAAGATCGACGAGGTCAGCAAGACGCCCATGGCCGGCCTCTACGAGGTGCGCATCAACGGCAGCGAGCTGTTCTACACCGACGCCGAGGGCAACTTCCTGATCCAGGGCCAGCTGATGGACACGCGCCAGCGCCGCAACCTGACCGAGGAGCGCGTCGACAAGCTCACGGCCGTGGCCTTCGACGCCCTGCCGCTGAAGAACGCCTTCACCATCGTGCGCGGCAACGGCAAGCGCCGCCTGGCCGTGTTCGAGGACCCCAACTGCACCTACTGCAAGCGCTTCGAGCGCGACCTGCAGAAGGTCGACAACGTGACCATCCACCTGTTCCTCTACCCCATCCTGGGGCCCGATTCGCAGGAAAAGTCGCGCCACATCTGGTGCGCCAAGGACAAGGCCAAGGCCTGGACCGACTGGATGCTGCGCGAGCAGCTGCCCCCCGCCGCCAACTGCGACGCGGCGGCCCTGGCCAGCAACGTCGAGTTCGGCCGCAAGCACCGCATCACCGGCACGCCCACGCTGATCTTCGCCGACGGCACGCGCGTGCCCGGCGCCATCGGCACCCAGGAAATCGAGAAACAACTCGCCAGCGCCGCCAAATGAGCAGCCCCACCCTGCCCGCCGCGCCGCTGAGCCGCGACCAAGACGCCACCGCCAGGCTGGTCCAGCGCCTGGGCCATGCGGGCCTGGCCCCCTTCGTGCTGCTGGCGCTGCTGATCTGGCTGGTCGACGCCTCGCTCCATCCCTTCGTGGCCCTGGCGCTGGCCGCCTGGGGCGCGGCCATCGTCTCGTTCCTGGGCGGCGTCCACTGGGGCATCGCGCTGCGCGACGCCGGCGCGAGCGCGGCGCGCTTTCACCTGGCCTGGGGCGCCGTGCCCGCGCTGCTGGCCTGGCTGGCCATCGTGATGCCGGCCTACGCGGGCCTGCCGCTGCTGGGGCTGATCCTGGTGGTCTGCTACCTGGCGGACCGCAGGTCCTGGCCCGCCGCCGGCCTGGCCGAGTGGTTGCCGCTGCGCCTCAGGCTCACCGCCGTAGCCACCCTGAGCTGCCTGCTGGGCGCCGCAGGGACCTGAACCGGCGCAGCGAACGGCTCGGGTATTCTCGGGCCACCATGCCCGCAAGCCGCAAAGCCCCCTCTCCCGCCCCGGCCGCCATCCACTACCTGGTGGAGCCGGCCGAGCTGCACGCCCACCTGTTCCGCGTCACGCTGCAGATCGCCCAGCC
Source organism: Ramlibacter sp. 2FC (assembly GCF_005503345.1). NCBI lineage: Bacteria > Pseudomonadati > Pseudomonadota > Betaproteobacteria > Burkholderiales > Comamonadaceae > Ramlibacter > Ramlibacter sp. 2FC. The sequence continues at coordinate 10,626 of NZ_SCMM01000031.1, read as the reverse complement.
CGCCGCCGTGCAGCGCCTGTCGCTGCCGGTATGGATTCCGGGCAGCTACCTGGTGCGCGAGTTCTCGCGCCACCTGCAGGGCCTGCAGGCGCGCCAGGGCCGGCGCGCCGTACCGCTGCAGCAGCTCGACAAATGCAGCTGGGAGGTGCTGTGCGACCCCGCGAAGCCGCTGACCCTGGTCTACGAGGCCTACGCCTTCGAGAGCTCGGTGCGCGCCGCCTGGCTGGACACTGCGCGCGCCTTCTTCAACGGCACCAGCCTGTGCCTGCGCGCGCATGGCCACGAGCAGCTGCCGCATGCGCTGACGCTGCAGGCCACGCCGGCCACGGCGCACTGGTCGGTGGCCACGGCGCTGGCGCCGGTCGAGACCACCCGGCGCGGCTTCGGCCGCTACCAGGCCGCCGACTACGACGAGCTGGTCGACAGCCCGGTGGAGATGGGCGAGTTCTGGCAGCGCGAATTCCAGGCCGGCGGCGTGCCGCACCGGCTGGTGGTGGCTGGCGCGCCAGCCTCGTTCGACGGCGAGCGCCTGCTGGCCGACACGCAGAAGATCTGCGAGACGGCGATCCGCTTCTGGCACGGCAGCAAGAAGCCGCCGATGCCGCGCTATGTGTTCCTGCTCAACGTGGTCGACGAGGGCTATGGCGGCCTGGAGCACCGCCACTCGACGGCGCTGATCTGCGGCCGGCGCGACCTGCCGCGCCAGGGCGAGGCCAAGCGCGGCGAGGGCTACACCACGCTGCTGGGCCTGATCAGCCACGAGTACTTCCACACCTGGAACGTCAAGCGCCTGCGCCCGGCCGAGTTCGCGCGCTACGACTACGCTCAGGAGAACTACACCCAGCTGCTCTGGTTCTTCGAGGGCTTCACCAGCTACTACGACGACCTGCTGCTGCGCCGCGCCGGCCTGCTCGACGACGCGGCCTACCTCAAGCTGCTGAACAAGGGCATCAACCAGGTGCTGCAGGCGCCGGGGCGCGCCCTGCAGTCGGTGGCCCAGGCCAGCTTCGACGCCTGGGTGAAGTTCTACCGCCCCGACGAGAACACGCCCAACGCCACCGTGAGCTACTACAGCAAGGGCGCGCTGGTGGCGCTGTGCCTGGACCTCACGCTGCGCCACGAAGGGCGGACCACGCTGGACGAGGTGATGCGCGCGCTGTGGTCGCGCTGCGCCGGCGGCCCCATGGGCGAGGCCGACCTGGCCGCCGTGCTGGCCGAACTGGGCGGGCGCTCCTTCGCCAAGGAACTCGGGGCCTGGGTGCACGGCACGGGCGAGCTGCCGCTCAAGACCCTGCTGCAGCAGCAGGGCATCGCGGTGCTCGAGGAGCCCTCGCAGATGGCGCAGCGCCTGGGCCTGCGCGTGAGCGAAGGCCCAGGCCTGCAGATCAAGACCGTGCTGCGCGGCGGCGCGGCCGAGCGCGCCGGCCTGGCCGCGGGCGACGAATGGCTGGGGGTGGAGGTCGGCCCCAAGGCCATCGGCGGCAGCTGGCGCCTGAGCAAGCTCGACGACCTCGCGCTCTACGCCGGCGAGCATCGCCGCCTCACGGCCCTGGTGGCACGCGACCAGCGCCTGCTGCGCCTGCCGCTCACGCTGCCTGCCGCCGCCACGACCTGGCGTCTCGCGCTGCGCGAGGCAAGTCAGCCGCGCAGCTGGCCCGCGCCTTAAGCGCCTTCAGCCACGCAGGTCGACCACCCGCTTGGCCTTGCCCACGCTGCGCTCGACCCCGCCCTCGGGGCGCAGCTCGATGTCCACGCTGCTGCCCACGTAGACCTTGATCTCGTGCTGCAGCAGCTTGGCCGCGGCGCGCGCCTCCAGGCTGTCGGGGGCCACGCCGTGGCGCGTCTCCACTGCCACCTTGAGGCTGTCCATCGGACCCTCGCGCGTGAGGATGCACTGGTAATGCGGCGCGAGCTCGGAGCGCTTGAGGATCAGCTCCTCGATCTGGGTCGGGAACACGTTGACGCCGCGGATGATCATCATGTCGTCGCTGCGGCCGGTGATCTTGGCCATGCGCCGCATGCTGCGCGCCGTGCCGGGCAAGAGGCGCGTGAGGTCGCGCGTGCGGTAGCGGATGATGGGCAGGGCCTCCTTGGTCAGGCTGGTGAACACCAGCTCGCCGGGCTCGCCGTCGGCCACCGGCTCGCCGGTCTCGGGGTTGATGATCTCGGGGTAGAAATGGTCTTCCCAGATCGTGGGGCCGTCCTTGGTCTCGGCGCATTCGCTGGCCACGCCGGGGCCCATGACCTCGCTCAAGCCGTAGATGTCGACCGCGCTGATGCCCATGCGCTGCTCGATGGCCAGGCGCATGTCGTTGGTCCAGGGCTCGGCGCCGAAGATGCCTATGCGCAGCGAGCAGCTCCTGGGGTCCAGCCCCAGGCGCTCGAACTCGTCGGCGATGGCCAGCATGTAGCTGGGCGTGACCATGATGATGTCGGGCCGGAAGTCCTGGATCAGCTGCACCTGGCGCTCGGTCTGGCCGCCGCCGAAGGGCACGACGGTCAGGCCCAGCTTTTCCGCGCCGTAGTGCGCGCCCATGCCGCCGGTGAACAGGCCGTAGCCGTAGCTCACGTGCACCATGTCGCCCGGCCGCGCGCCGGCCGCGCGTATGCTGCGCGCCACCACGCCGGCCCAGGTGTCTATGTCCTTGAGCGTGTAGCCCACCACCGTGGGCTTGCCGGTGGTGCCGCTGGAGGCGTGGATGCGCGCGCAGCGCTCGCGCGGCACGGCGAACATGCCGAAGGGGTAGCTGTCGCGCAGGTCCTTCTTGGTCGTGAAGGGGAACTTCGCGAGGTCGGCCAGGCTGCGGCAGTCGTCGGGATGCACACCCGCGGCGTCGAACTTGGCGCGGTAGACCGGCGAGTTGGCGTAGGCGTGGCGCAGGGTGGCCTGCAGGCGCTTGAGCTGCAGTGCGCGCAGCTCGTCGATGCTGGCGGTTTCTATGGGTTCGAGGGCGAAGGCGGTGTGGCTCACTGAAAGTCTCCGGGTCTGGCGTCGTCTGGCGGGCTGGGGGGCGATAAGGAAAATCGAGGGCTCAGGCAGGGATCACCGTGCCGGGAATCTGTGCGCTCTTGCCACGGAACAGGGCGACGACCTCGCCGCGCTGGTTGGTGACCTTCATGTCGTAGATGCCGTGCCGGCCGCTGAGCGTCTGCTCCACGCCCTCGCAGGTCAACAGGTCGCCCTGCTGGCCGGGCTTGAGGAACTCGATGCTGCAGCCCGCCGCCACCGTGTTGCGGTTGCGGCTGTTGCAGGCAAAGGCGAAGGTCGAGTCGGCCAGCGTGAAGATGAAGCCGCCGTGACAGATCTGGTGGCCGTTCAGGTGCAGCGGGCGCACCCGCATGCGCATCACGGCGCGGCCGGGCTCGCAGCTCAGCAGCTCCATGCCCATGGTGTCCTTGGAGGCGGTGTCGACCGCGAACATGGCTTCGCCGACCTGGCGCGCGAGCTCGCGCGCCTGCTCGGGCGTGGGGTGGTGTGCCGAGGTCATGCTCATTCGCCCTTGAACTGCGGGGCGCGCTTCTCGAGAAAAGCCGTCACGCCCTCGATGTAGTCGTGCGTGCGGCCCAGGGCCGACTGCAGGTCGCGCTCGGCGTCGAGCTGCTGCTCCAGGCTGCGCGTGGCAGCGCCCTGCAGCAGCTGGCGCGTGGCCAGCAAGGCCCGGGTCGGCATGGCGGCCAGACGCTCGGCCAAGGCCAGGGCGGCGGCCAGGCTGTCCTCGGCCAGGTCCCAGATCATGCCCCAGTCCTTGGCCTGGGCCGCGGGCAGCTTGTCGCCGGTCATGGCCAGCGCCATGGCGCGCGCCAGGCCCAGGCGCTCGACCAGCAGCCAGCTGCCGCCGGTATCGGGGATCAGGCCGATCTTGCTGAAGGCCTGGACGAAGCTCGCGCCCGGCGCGGCGATCGCGATGTCGCAGCACAGGGCCAGCGAGGCACCGGCGCCCGCCGCCACGCCGTTGACCGCGGCGATCGTGGGCACGCGCAGCGCCTGCAGGCGGCGCGCCGTGGGGTTGAAAAACTGCTCGACCAGGGGCCCGGGGTCGGCGCGCTCGGCCTGGCCGGGGCCGGGCGTGAAGTCCAGCTCAGACAGGTCCAGGCCGGCGCAGAAACCGCGCCCGGCCCCCGTGATCACCAGGGCGCGCAGGCCGCGGTCGGCCTCGACCTGATCCAGCGCGGCCCAGAGCTCGCGGTGCATCTGGCGCGTGAAGCTGTTCAGCGCCTGGGGACGGTTCAGCGTGGCCAGCGCCACGCTGCCGCGCTTCTCAAACAAAATGGTCGGTTCGCTCATGAGGGTCTCCTGGAGGCGGAAATGTAGCATTAACCGACCGATCGGTTGGTTAATGTTTTCCCGAGGTTCTTTATAGTTGACGTTCACGTCAACCATTGCAACAGTAACCGAGGAGATCGCAAATGGCCTATGAACTGGTCGAAGTCCGCACCGAAGGCGGACAGGTCGGCATCGTCACGCTCAACCGTCCCAAGCAGCTCAATGCGCTGAACAGCCAGCTCATGGACGAGCTGGGCGCCGCGCTCAAGGCCTTCGACGCCGACGAGGCGATAGGCTGCATCATCGTCACCGGCAGCGAGAAGGCCTTCGCCGCCGGCGCCGACATCGCTGCCATGGCCAAGTACGACTTCCACGAGGTCTACAAGAACGACTTCATCACGCGCAACTGGGAGACCATACGCTCGGTGCGCAAGCCCGTGATCGCGGCCGTGGCCGGCTTCGCCCTGGGCGGCGGCTGCGAGCTGGCCATGATGTGCGACTTCATCATCGCGGCCGACAACGCGCGCTTCGGCCAGCCCGAGATCAAGATCGGCATCATCCCCGGCGCCGGCGGCACGCAGCGCCTGCCGCGCGCCGTGGGCAAGTCCAAGGCCATGGACATGGCGCTCACCGGCCGCATGATGGACGCGACCGAAGCCGAGCGCGCCGGCCTGGTCAGCCGCGTGGTGCCGCTGGACAAGCTGATGGACGAGGCCCTGGGCGCGGCGCTGCTGATCTGCGGCCACGGCCAACTGGCCACCATGGCGGCCAAGGAATGCGTGAACCGCGCCTTCGAGGGCGGCCTGTCCGACGGCGTGATGTACGAGCGCCGCCTGTTCCACGCCCTGTTCGCCACCGCCGACCAGAAGGAGGGCATGGACGCCTTCCTGGCCAAGCGCGCCCCGAATTTCACGCACAGCTGACGCAAGCGGCAAAAATCAGGCTATAATTTTTGGCTCAGGCGCTTTAGCTCAGTCGGTTAGAGCGATGGAATCATAATCCACAGGTCCGCGGTTCGAATCCGTGAAGCGCCACCAATAAAATCAAGGACTTAGCAGCGAAAGCGGCTAAGTCCTTTTTCTTTGCGACGGTCGATGTAAGGGCAGATGTAAGTCGATTTTTCGCGTCCAGCGAGCAATCGCCGGACGGTGGCGACTCCTCGCCAGGAGGCTTTGGTTTGCTACCCCTCTGTGAGCGGCTGCAGACGCCTAGTCAGTTGCGGCCGCATGTCGGCAGCACCCTGCTCGTTACCCAGGTACTTGATGTAGGGGATGTGCGTCACGTCGAAGGGAACGTCTGCGCATCGCGGATGCGCCGCACTTTCGTGAAGTGATCGTGAATTCAAGTGGTCGGGCCGAGCTGCATGTCAGTGAGCAAATGACATAGCTGCGGCAGTACAGCTCAAGGTCCAGCGCCACTACGCGTCGAGGGTCGCGTCAAGTGCTGTCCGCGGACGGCTCGGCGTGATCCTGATGCCCGCCCTCCCTGCCAGCTATGAGCAGTTGTGGATTACCCTGATCAAGCTCACGCACTGCGCCTCACCTTGGCCGGCTGCATCGCCGATGGCCTTTCCCCGCACTGATGCCCGCCAGGCAGTCGGTGATGCGCCGGGCCTTGATCTCCACGGTCCTCTTAAACTATCGCCGCGGGGCTCAGATTTGCGAGCTCCGTTCCTTTAGCAACTGCAACCCTCACTCACAGAACCCTCACAAATGAACCGTGTTGAACTGATCGAAAAACTGGCGACCACCCACGACCTGAGCAAGGCAGAGGCGGGCCGTATTCTGGAGACCCTGACCAGCACCATCATCGCCGCCGTGAAGAAGGACGAGCCAGTCCAGCTGGTCGGCTTCGGCACGTTCAAGCAGGTCGCACGGGCAGCCCGCACTGGCTTCAACCCCCAGGCCGGCACCAAGATCAAGATTGCCGCGGCCAAGGTGCCGAAGTTCATTGCCGGCTCCGCATTCAAGGCCGCCGTGGACCCCAAGGTGGCCAAGCGTAAAGCCGCCCAGTCAGAGGCCAAGGCGGCTGCCAAGCCGGTGAAGAAGGCTGCTGCCAAGAAGCCGGCCAAGAAGTAAGACAGACACCCAGGAGTAGGACCGCCCGACAGTCCGGCAAGCGGGACAACGCCTGGGCCCTCAGTGTGCGGGCGCCAGCGTCGACGGCTGATCCACGTGCAGGTAGCGCCGAATGTCGGCCAACGGCCAGCCAAGCCGACCATGCAGGCGAACCGGTCGGATCGGCCCGCATTCCTTGCAGGCCCAGATTCGCAGCGTTTGCGGCCTGAGGTTGAGGTAAAAAGCGGCCTCGGCAGTGGTCAGCATCGGGCGCACCACCTGCTCCAGTGGAAGATGATGCGGCCCGTGCTGTTGCCGCGAAGGCTCCGGCAACGGCCTGTGCCGCACGACGGGGAGAGAGAACGAGAACAACTGAACCATGGGGAACTCCAGAATTGAGGCGGAACGGAACCGGCCACGGCTTTTTGGCGTGGCGACCGAACGGAGCGCGACGCGGCGCGTCGCGGGATTGACGGGTTTCTGGTTTGGCTGGCGCATTCGGCCAGCCAGTTGATGAATGACACCACCGCGGTGTCCGTTGATGGAAGGCCCGGGGGAACCTTCGCCTCCATGGAGGCAGCTGCGCCAATATAGATCCTCGTCGATCACGTGGCAAACGGCCAGGGCCTGCTGTCGAGGATTCCCTGGTCTCGGCCCATCACCAGTTCGGTGGCCAGCAAGACGTCCTGCCTTGTGACAATCACTGGCGTATGACCTCGGCCGATGGCGAGGTTCACGGCCGCCTGGATCACCGCTTCGGCGTCGGCGACACTGACTTCTCCGAGCATGTCCACTACGCCGGCCGCCTCGAAACTGGGTTCGAGGCGGACGCTCCGGGTTCGCAGCCAGGCCGCGAGATGGGCCAGCCGTACGACGTGTTGCCGCGCGTCCGCTCACTTCGCTCAACGCCCAGGATTTGAACGCCGCGTTGTTGCGCACAAACCGCTCTCGTCCACTTACGTGTCTGGGATGTCGTGACCGGCCTCCCGCAGGGCCTTGGCCCAGCGCCGTATCGCCGCTCGCAGCCTGCGTCGACTCTGGTCGTCGATCGGCATGGTTGGCACCAGCGCCAGCACTTGCGCCATCGTGACGTAGCCGTGCTCGAGCAACGCCATGCAGAACTTGCGGTCCTTTTCACGCCCGGCAGCCGCCTTCGACAGGAAGAGATCTATCACGTCCAGGCAGTAGCCGACCCGGCCATTGGTGTTGGTATTCTGTACCCTATGAACACGGCTCTGCCAGCCTTCTGGCAAGGTGGCGGTTTCTGGACCAACGCCCTGGGCATAGTAGCCATGGGTCGCCTGGAATTGCGAGCCTTCGCCGATCGCACCGTCGATCTTGTCCGCCAGCTCTGGGGCTTCTTTCGGGTAGATGTCGACCTCCATCGACACCGTGAACACCTCTGCGGGCCTGGGCACAGAGCCGAGAATGGACTGGCTGCCGACGATGACAAATTCGTACTGGCCGGTGATTTCGGCGCTGGCGCGGATGACGTGCTCCAGCTCTTCGCGGGTCATGGCGCTCCCTCGGAAACCGGCACACGCGGCGGCTGTCCGCTGAGCACAATCCCCTTCTTGAGTTCGCCAACTTGGGCGAGGATGCCCTGGCGCACATCTTCCGGCAGCACTGTGACAAGCGGCGAGGCCTGCCGCAGCTGCTGGGCACGCCGACTGCGGCCGAGCACCTTTCGCCAGGCACAGTCTTCCAGGATTTGCACCCACTCGCGCCAAAGGGTAGCCGAGCGTGAATCGCCTGTTGCAAGCCAGCGCTGAGCGGTCGCCTTGGCCTGCTGCACCAGGGCGGGGTTTGCCTTGGCCATCCGCACGGCTTCCTCGTGAAGCAACATGCTCTGCAGGTCCTGCAGGAGATGCCGGCCATCATCCACGGACACCTGCACCTGAACCACAGGTGCCGCGCGCCGCGATCGTGCTGCCGCAGAGCCCGCTGGCGGCGGAACGAGGCTGTCTCCGGCGAGCAGTGCCAATTCACCACTGACGCCCAGCACCGACATCACGCGCAAGTAGGTACCGATGGCGGTTGCCGGGTCTCCGGCCTCGACGGCCCGAAGGGTGGTGCGGGTGATCCCGACGCGCGCGGCCATCTCGACCGTGCCCAGCCCCTGCGATTGACGCAGCCGCTTGAGCCGGTCGCCCAACTGCAGCAGCAGTTGACGGTCCAGCGCGGAAGTAATTTCGGCGGCACTCATTTGGACAATATACTAGCCAAAAATTGACAAATTGGCTACTATGATGACCAAATCATCGGCCTGCGAGTGAGTTTGCTCATGCTCTGGCCGAGCCGCGCGCGCGGGTCGGCCAGAGATTTCAAGAAATCGAGGCGTCGGTGCAATTCAACATCCGGAAGCACCAAGTTGGCCCAGTCGGGATCGACTGCATTGCCTGCATGCTCGCCTCGTTGGCGCCAAGGATCGCCGGAGCGAAGATTCAATGACGACACGCGGCGAACCAGGCGTCGAGCTGCCGGCTGGCTCACCGCGTTCCAAGCCGGGTGATAGCGCCCCTCTCTATTGCTGTGACGTGGTCGCCATCAGGAAACTCGCATCAAACGTCGACGCGGCATGCTCCGCCGTCCTGATCGGAGAGATCAACGGTCGCGGCCGCGACCGGCGCTGCCATGGGGCCGGCGCAGGGCAGATCACAGCTGTCCCAGCGGTGGGCAGGAGGGCCAAGGAGCGTATCATGAAGAAAAGCAGTTCACTGAAGGCCAGATCGCTTTCGCGCTGAAGCAGGCATCCCCACTTTCGCTGCCAAGTGCGCTTCACGAAGCGCTTTCGCATCTTCGAGCGCGTTGTGCGGGATTGCTGATTCGGGTTTGAGAAATTCCACGAGCTCCATGGACAGAGGAGGGGCGACCAGCCGGTAGCCCGGCCTGGTCAGCAGGAAGCCGCAGAAGTGGACAAAATCTGCAGGCCAATCTGCAATGATGTGGACTTGGTCATGCTTCCCCAGCCACCGGACTAGCGACTTCTGCATCCGCTCTTTGGTAGTTTGGCGCTTCTTCAGCACCGGAATCACATTGGCCGCGACCCATGGTTCCGGATCCTCGCACCCGAGAACTTCATACCATTCTCGACCGGCTTCATCTACAAGGGCCATGCTGATCAGCGGCCCGTGGAAACCATTGAATTCCGTGTCCAGCCACAGGCGCATGTCGGGCTCCTTCTCTTCAAGATTCGAAATATTCATGTACGGTGCTGCAGATGTCCGACGCCCTGCGGTGAGCGCTTTGGGCAATCGATCGAACGGGACGATGCGGGCCAAGTGGTCCGGCGGCAACAGCTCCCCCGGCACAGCCGAGGCATCGCGCGCGCTTGCAGGTTCGGCATAACCGCTCCAAAGCCAGCGCAGGTGCTGCTCTCGGCTTCCACGAGCTCGGTCACGATCCGGTCAATCGCGCGCTTCAACTGCTCGCGTGTACCTGCCCACTCGAAGCTGCCGCGTTCTGAAAGCACCAAAACTCCGTTGGTTCTGCCCTCGTCATGCCGCACCTCCTCGAGGAGGAGAGTCCACCAATCCGGTTGCCGGGGAAGGCACCTACTATCCCGGCGAAAAATAGCGATTCCGATCCTGGCGGCACCCGCCGCTGACTCGGGATGATGCCGAATTTCCTTTCCCAATTCCATGCTCTTGCGCTCCTATTGAGACCATCGAAAGGTCTTGTGGGAGACTAAGGCACAAGTGCGATGGCACGTGGCGCTCTTTCAAGGGGTTAGGGCATCGTTGGAGCGATTTCATGGGATTTTTCGCGCATGGTTGCTCCCGCCGAAGCGGGTATCCGTGATATGCACATTCCCTGCTGCATTCGCGACACCGGACATGGTAGCCGGCGGTGGACGGCCAGCAGCGACCCTTCGGGCACCGCTGGCTGCTTGACCGTTTCAAGCTGGGTGCGGCCCGTCGGCGTCGCCGAGCCAAGCGGAGCGATCGTGCCCTCAGCGGTCGCTTGCCATCTGTCAGGCCGTGCTGGCCGATGCCGGCTACGGGGTGGACAACGCCTTTCGTCAGGCAAGATGGGATGGCCAGCCGGTTACTGTCGTGCGCCTCGATGAGGGGGAAATGTGCTCCTACTTGCCCGTCCGGCGCTGAACCACTGTCTTGTTCAGGACGGAGGGTCGGATGTCTCTTCAAGGCTGACAGCGGTCCGTCGCTGCGAGTCAACCAACGTGTCCGACCGGCCATTATGAGAAGGCCCCAGTTATGAGAAGTTCTGGGATGGGGTAGGCCGGCAGGCCGCGTAAACGCTTGCGATCTGGGGCGTGGCGGCGCGTTGCACTGGACATAAATC